>JAGHSB010000008.1 GCA_018066075.1 Candidatus Treponema scatequi | reverse complement strand
ATTGACAACAATCTTCAGGGCGAAGGCGTAGCCTGAGCCGCGTAGCGGACTCATCCGTGTGGCATAAAATTCCACGAGCTTATAAAAAACATCTCACCTTATGCCCGTTTCCCTTGTCGACAAACTTCGGAAGTTCGTTTCGGCAGCGGTCTGTTTCGTTTGGGCAGCGGTATGCGAAGGGGCAGCCGCTTTCTTTTTCGAGGGTTGTCTTGACTTCGACAGTGGAATTTGACCGAACGCCTGATGCTGCTTCAAAGAGGAGTTTCGTGTACGGATGAAGGGCCGCTTTGTAAAGCGTTTTGGCTTCGGCTTCTTCTACGAGAACGCCGCGATACATTACGCCGATTCTGTCGCAGAAAAAACATGCAACGCGAAGATCGTGCGTGATGAAAACAAAACTTAATTTTTTATCACGTCGTAAATCTGTCAGAAGATTCAGCACCTGTGCCTGAATTGAAACATCGAGCGCTGATACAACTTCGTCGCAGATTAAAAGTTCCGGCTCCAGAAGAAGGCCTCGAGCGATTGAGATTCTCTGTCTCTGTCCGCCTGAAAATTCTGACGGACGTTTCTGCAAGTCTTCTTCTGTAAGTCCGACTGAGATAATTGCGTCTTTTGCTTTTTGATAGATTTCTTCTTTTGTCAATTTTCTGGTGGAATATTTAAGACCGTCAGTCAGAACAGATAAAACTGTCATTCTCGGATTCAATGACTTTGCTGGATCCTGAAAAACATATTTTACTTTTTCCTGATAGACTTTCTTTTCTTTTTTTGAAAGCTTTGAAATGTCTGTTATGCTTCCGTCTGCGTTGTGAAATATAATTTCTCCTGATGTTGCATCATACATTTTAATCATCATTCTTGCTGTCGTTGTTTTTCCGCAGCCAGATTCTCCGACGATTCCGTATGTTTCGCCACGGTCAATCGAAAAAGAAACATTGTTTACGGCAAAAACATTTTTATCTTTCTTTGCAAAAAATCCAGCCTGAAGGTCAAAACTTTTATAGAGATTTTTTACTTCAATGAGAACATTGTTTTTATTTTCTGAGATTTTGTTTTCTGACATTTTATTTTCAGTCATATTATTTTCTCCGCTCATTTCTGTTCTCCTGCTTTCTGCAAAGTATAATGCTGCCCAAACTGCGGGCGCATTGCGAGAAGATGTTTTGTATATTCTGCTTTTGGATTTTCAAAGACTTCTTTTGATGTTCCCTGTTCTTCGATGATGCCGTTGTGCATTACGACAATTCTGTCAGAGATGTTTTTGACAAGATCGATGTCGTGGCTTATAAAGAGAATTGAAAGATTGTGTTTCTTTTTGAGCTCAGAAAGAAGTCCGACAATCTGCATTGAAATTGTTACATCGAGTGCCGTTGTCGGTTCATCTGCGATTAAAAGTTCGCAGCCCTGGGCAAGTGCGAGCGCAATTCCAATTCTCTGAAGCTGTCCGCCAGAAAACTGATGCGGAAAATTCTGAAGTCGTGATTTTGGATCAGGAAGTCCGACTTCTTTTAACAGTTCTTCTGCTTTATTCATTGCATCTTCTTTTGTAATCTGAGGATCGATGTTCTGATAAAGTTCAAAGAACACGCTTCCAATATTCTGAAGCGGATCAAAACTGCGGCCAGGTTCCTGAAAGATAAGACCGATTTTCTTTCCGCGGTATTCACGAAGTTCTTTCTGAGAAAGTTTTGTGAGGTCAATTCCATCATAAAAAATATGACCAGACAAACTTGCATTTCCCGGAAGCAGTCCCGGAATGGCAGTCGTACTCACAGACTTTCCAGATCCCGACTCACCGACGATTCCAAGTATTTCACCGCGATGCAAGTCATAAGAAATTCCACGCACAGCCTTCACCACGCGCCTTTCATTCGCCGTCAAAACCTCAAACTCAACCGCAACATTTTTCATCGACAAAATAACATCGTCATCACCAGCACGCGCAACTTCACTCACCTCTCCACCAACAACCACATTCCTCTCATCACCTTCATCTCTACGAGACTTTTTCATTCCTGATTCATAATTCCTAATTCCTAATTTTCTCTTACCAAAAACCGCATGATACGGATCGTAATAATCCCTCAACGCGTCGCCCAGAAAGTTAAATGCCAATGTTACGAGAAGCAAAAGCCATACTGGAATCAGAAGCCACGGATAGCGCGAGAGATTACTCAGTGTGGAAATTTCACGGTTGATCATCGAACCCCAGCTGACTGCAGGATCTGCAATACCGAGACCGATGTATGACAAAGTTGTTTCGCTCATGATGAAGCCCGGAATCGAAAGCGTTGTACTTACGATGAGAAGGCTTGAAATCTGAGGAATGATATATTTGAAAATTATCACGAGAGATGGAATTCCTTCGAGTTCGGCGTTCATGACGAACTCTTCGCGTTTGATTGCGTGAATCATTCCGCGGAGTGTTCGCGCTGTTCCCGGCCAGCCGACGAGTGCGAGAATTAAAGTGATGATTATGTACGAAGTTCCACTGTCCATTTTTGTATTTAAAAGGGAACGCAAAAATAAAATGAGATAAATTCCAGGGATGAGCATAAAGAACTCGGCGATTCGCATTATAGTCCAGTCTGTTTTTCCACCGAAGAAACCTGCAAGTCCGCCAAAGATGACTGCAATCAAAAGTGATACTGCTGTTGCGACAAATCCGATTGTCAAAGAGATTCGGCTTCCGTAAATGATTCTTGAAAGCATGTCGCGTCCGAGATTGTCGGCACCAAATAAATATGCCGGATATACATTTCCGTTTTCGTCCGGAGCAGTTCCGAAAAGATGAAGATCGCAGTTGAAAAGTCCGAGTACTTTATAAGATTCTCCGTGAACAAAAAATTTTAAATCGTGAGTTAAATCTTTTACATACGCGTAGTCCCAGTCGATTCTGTTTAATACGCGTGCTTCACAGACTTTAAGTCCTTTTGCCGTCACTTTAATATTTGCCGGATGGAATGTATTCTGTTCGAAAGTTTTTGTCGGTGTGTACGGAGAAAGAAATTCTGCAAAAATCATAAAGAGATAAAGAACGACAAGTATAATAAGTGAAATAAATGCAATCGGTTTTCTTTTAATAAATCGTAATTCGTTTTTCATAAATTCCACCTCCCTACTTATCTGCACCATATCTGATTCGCGGATCGACGACAGCGAGAAGAATATCAGAAATAACCATACCGATTAAAACCAATGCCGAGATAAACATATTTGTCGCAAGAACAAGATTTATGTCCTGCTGCATGACTGCTTCGTAAGTCAAACGGCCGACACCTGGATATGCAAAAATAATTTCCATAATCATAGAGCCGCCGAAAAGTGATGCGAGAAGATTTGCGCTTCCAGTAATGTACGGATTGAGAGTATTTCTGAAAGCGTGATTCAAGTAAACTTTTTTTTCTGAGATTCCGCGTGCACGGAGTGCAAAGATGTAAGGCATTCCGAGCTGATCAAGCATTGTCGCACGAATTGTTCGCATCGTACCGCCAAAGCCTCCGAGAAAAGAACAGAGAAGCGGTAAGAAAATATGATGCATATAACTGAAAGTAAATTTTACAGGAGATGCTCTGAACGGAAAACTCGGATATGCTGTAACAGGAAAGATTCCTGTAATCGACGCAAGAAGCTGCATCAAAATTAATAAAAGCATTCCCGGAAAAGCGTGAAAGAAGAGTGCAAAAAAAGTTACGCCGACATCAAGTTTTGTTCCGGCCTTGCTTGAAAAATAAACGCCGAGTAAAAACGAAAAGAGCGTAATCAGAACAAGCGAAATAAGATTGAGAACGAGCGTGTTTCCGATTCGAGAAAACAAAAGAAATTTTACAGGCGCTCTTGAAATCAAGCTTGTGCCAAGATCGTGATCAACGATTACACGCTTTAACCATTTGAAATACTGAACATAAAACGGTTTATCAAGTCCGAGTTCTTCTCGAAGCTTTGTGTACTGTTCATCGTTGAAAATATTTTCCTGACCTGTTGAATTGCTCTGAGACTTCATATTACCTGATGCACTTGCCATAATCTGTTGTGTCATCATCTGGTCAACGATGTCGCCAGGAGCAAGTTCCATCAAACCAAACAAAGCAAAGCCGAGTAAAAACAACAGAACTATCATCGTCACAAAACGAGACGCAATAAAATATGCCAAAGGAAATTTTTCTCTCAATTTATTTTTCATCGTACTACTCCAACCTCAAATAAACATATTCTGTAAGCGCACCGTTAAAATTATCAAAATAGAAATTTGAAAAATCCCATCGATTGTTTATCGCATAAAAACTTCTCGGGCAAACAAGATAGATGAACGGACATTGTTCAAGAAGAATATTCTGAAACTCATCCCAGAGCTTTTGAGAAAGAACAGGATCTACAGTGTAACATCCTTCGTTGTAAACATAATCAAGCCGTGCTTCCCAGTCAGTTGCAGGCTTTTTCTGAAACGGATACCAGAGATGAAGGTTGCCTGATGTCGGCCAAACATTTGTTCCCTGTGATGGAAAAACATTTGAACCAAGACCGATGATAAGCGACTGCCAGTCATAAGTTGCAGTAAGCATTTCGACCATCTTTTGAAAATCAGTCTGACGCACATTTACTTTTATTCCGACTGATTTACATTCATCGTAAATTATCTGTGCAATATCATTTGTAACATTTGCAGAAGATGCAATCGCAAGGTCAAATTCAATTTCGCGTCCTTTACTGTCGCGCATCACGCCGTTGCCATCCTGTTTAATTCCAATTGAAGACAAAAGTGATTTTGCTTTTTCAATATCATATTTGTATTTCAATTCGATTTCAGGATTATAATAAGGATTTGCTTTTGGAAAAACATTGTACTTTGCTTCTGCAAGTCCGCGGTAAGTCTGATTTATGATTCTGTCACGATTTAACAGACAGCTCATCGCCTGACGAAATTCTTTTTTTGTAAACCATTCGTAATAAGGCTCATTTTTGTTTGCAGGGTTTTCGTTGAATGCCCAGAACTGAGAACCAAGACTTCCTTCAGAATTGAAAACTGTGTAATCGCTGTTCTGTGAATTGATGATGTCTGCAAGCTGTTCCGGCTGCGGAGAATAAGACTCGAGGTTTCCCTGTTTGAAAAGAAGATAAGATGTATTTTCGTTGTCTACAATCTGACAGATTTCCTGCTCGTAATAGATTGCAGTGTTTCCTTCAGAATCTTTTATGTGAAAGTCAGGATTTTTTGTAAAGACAAGTCTCTGGCTCGGGAAATATTCCGTTAAGAAAAATCTTCCGCAGGATGGAATTGTATTAACATCGATGTCGATGCTGAAAAGATTTTTTACACCTTCAATTCCATTTTTTTCCAAAGCTTCTTTGTAAATCCAGCACGGTTTGAAATCTGTATTTGAAAACAAAATCGGATCCGATACGATTCTCGGATATATAAAATCAAAATGCCTGTCATCAATTATTTTTGCTTCGATTCTTTTCTGGCTTCCGTCTGGCATCGTTACAAACTGTCCGCCATAACCAGAACTCTGAAACTCAGGATTACCTGCAATATTGTCATACCACCAGACAATGTCTTCAGAAGTAACCGGACGCTTTTCTGATTTTTTAAAATAACTCCAGTACATATTTTCTGCAATTTCAAAATGAACTGTGAGCGTTTTATTTTTTTCATCAACTTCGATTTTAAAAGAAGCGCCTCTCGGTTCCCACTCGCCTGTCACTGCATTGTACTCTGCAAGATAGTCTGTCATCATTGCAACGATTGCGTTTGATGATCCGTCGCGTTCTGCAATGAGCTGGTTAAAAGTTTTTGGGTCCGCGCTTATCGTCGAGTTCCAAACGCCGCCATTTATTCCAGGAACTTTTTTTGAACCATCGTACGGCTTTGAAACAGTTTTTTCGATTATTTTAGTGGAACTTTTATTAACCGCATCTTCAATTTCAGAAAGTGTCATTGTAGGAACTTTCTTACAAGAAAAGACAAATGGAATAAAAAAAAGTGGTAAAACGATATTTTTTTGCATATATCATTTTACCACATTATGACTAAAAAGTTAAATCAACAAATACGCTAAAAAGAAAATCATCTCGCGCTTACATTTTTTCAAGGAACGGAACAAGAACAAGTTCCATTGCTCTCTTCAAAACCGTAAGAGTACATTCTGCTAAGAAAAGTCTTGCGCCTGCAAGTGTCTTGTCTTCGCAGTTAACGATAGGACACTGCTGGTAGAACTTAGAGAAAAGTTTGCAAGTGTCATAAAGATATGCTGTGATTGCACTTGGGTCGAGGTTTTCTGCAGCTTTTGCAATTACATCACCAAAGTTTCCGAGGGCACGGATGAGTTCCCATTCTTCGCCTGCTTTAAGAAGGCTTACTGCATCTTTTGAACTGTTAACAGAAAGTCCTGCTTCTTTTGCTTTTGCGAGAATCGAAGTAATGCGTGCACCCATGTACTGGAGGTATGGACCTGTATTTCCATTGAAAGACAAACTTTCCTGAGGATTAAAGAGCATATCTTTGATTGGAGTTGCCTGCAAAAGATAATAATGAAGAGCTGCAAGTGCAACTTTTTCTGCAACAGCATTTGCATCTCCTACTTCTTCATCACGACCGCGTTCTTTAATTGCTTCAAGCGCGTCATCGCGAAGTGAATCGATAAGATCATCTGCATCAACGATTGTTCCTTCGCGGCTCTTCATACGGCCAGATGGAAGATTAACAAGACCATAACTCAAGTGATAGAGTTTATCTGCCCATTCAAATCCGAGCTTTCGCAAAATGTGGAATAAAATTTTAAAGTGATAATTCTGTTCTGATGCGACAACATAAACAAGCTGGTTGAATGACCAGTCGTTGTGTCGGCTGATTGCAGTTCCAATGTCCTGTGTGATGTAAACAGAAGTTCCGTCTTTGCGGAGTAAAACTTTTTCGTGATTGTCTTCGTCTTTTCCTTTTCCAACGACATCAGTTACATCGATACGAACTGAACCGTCATCTGCTTTGAAGAATACACCTTTTTCAAGACCCTTCATGATTTCGTCTTTTCCTTTGAGGTATGTATCGCTTTCGAGATAGAACTTGTCAAACGAAACACCTGTTCTGTCGTAAGTTGCCTTAACGCCGTCGAGTGTCCATTTGTTCATTTTTTCCCAGAGAGCGCGAACTTCTGCATCCCCAGCTTCCCATTTTACGAGCATCTCTTCTGCCATTTCCTGAGCTTCTGGATGTTCTTTGGAATATTTATCAAACTCAACATAACACTGACCTACAAAATGGTCGCCCTTAAGTCCGAGGCTTTCTGGTGTGTCATTGTTTTTTTCGTGGAATAATTTATAAGCGAGCATCGATTTACAGATGTGAACACCGCGGTTGTTGATGAGGTCAACTTTATAAACTTCTGCGCCTGCTGCTTTTAAGATGCGGCTTACTGATTCACCGAGTGCATCGTTTCTGAGATGACCCAAGTGCAAAGGTTTATTTGTGTTCGGTGAAGAAAATTCCACCATAACGCGACGACCTTCGAGAGGTTTTTTATTTTCGCTATTAAAGCTTCCGTAATTTTCTTTCTGTGATGCAATTTTTTCGAGAATTGCAAAACCTTCATCTGCTTTATTCAACTTTAAATTTACATAAGGACCAACAGCAAGAATTTCACCGATTGTGCTGCCTGTAACGCGCTTTGCAACTTCAGCCGAAATCTGAGGAGGAGCCATACGAAGAGATTTTGCAAAAACGAACATCGGAATTCCGAGGTCGCCCATTTCTGGATTCGGTGGATTTTGAACGGCAAGAGTATCTTCTGCAATCATTTCCTGTTCCGGAAACTTCTCCTTAATAAACGCATTGAGCGCCTGAGTTACAATCTTTCTAAATTCCTGCTTAGTATCTGCCATAGATTTTCCTTAAAAAATAATATGATGGAATTGTAACAGATTAAAGAAAAATGTACAACGAATGAAAAAAAATGCAGAGCGCAAAGGTCGCACTCTGCATTTTATGTTTGATTATTGCTTACGCAAGAGATTATAGTCAATAAAATTGCTATTGCAATTTTATTGACAAAGCCGGAACGAACCCACCCTGCGTACGGCTAACGTCGCTGCTGCGGCTGGCATCGCCGTCATAGTCGACGCAGCGCACGTTGTAACTATAGCCATAGTAAGGCGAACGAAGCCACCAATAACCGCCGTAGTCGTTGGTTGTACTCTGGTAAGCGTTGTTTGCTTTTGCAAAGTCTGTTGTTACTCTTATTCGGCTGTTTCTTGTTCCTGTACTTCTGTATGCTTCTGTGCTCTTACTGTATTTTGTTACTTCGTATTCGCTTAGCAAAAAGATTTTGTCATCTGTCGGATCACAGGCATATGTTGTTGATTTTGGAATTGTTCCATTTGTAGTATCGTAGTTTGTAGTAGAATCTTCACTGTTGTCTACTTTTGTTGTTATGGTTTTACCTATTGCATCACTTGTAAATGCTGTCTGCAAAAAGCCTTTATCAAGCCATTTACCTTCATCTGATTCACTTGCAGCATTATAGTTGATTCCATTTAAATATGCACGAATCTGGCTGTGCATGTAATTATTTGCATAAGTTCCATTTCTGTGGTTACTAGTACTTTCATAATATGGAACATTTGCTGTAAGAATGTTTTCGGCTACTAAAAGTTTACCTTGTGAACTACCGCTTGCATCTCTATATTCTGGGTCTGCTACACGCCACTTGATTGGCATTACTTTATACCATTTACTTTCGTGTTTTACGTAGTAGTTGCCGTCACTTCCTTTTACATACTTAAGGTAACCGCGTTCAATTGTTGTTGCGGCATTTTCATCAAGTGCAAGACCTTCTACTTCTGCTTCTGGAACTACATCCTGCGGCCATACACCAAAGTAAACGTATTTTCCTTCTGTTCCGTAAGTTCCGCCTATACTGGCTGGTAACTGTACTGGTGTTTCGTACCAGTTGAATCCTGCTGCCGGTGCACTCGGTGAACTCGGCGAAGAACACCCCGTAAACAAAACAACAAGACTGCACAAAACTGCAGCCCCGATTCCTAAAACTTTTCTCATAATATTTCCCCTTTAAAACAAAAAACGGCGGGGCGAAAAAAATTCCACACTCCGCCGTGTATTGTACAAAATAAATTTATAATTTTTCCTATGAGCAATGTTACGGTTATTTACTTTTGCTGTCAACATCTTTTTTACCTTAGGTTTAATTATATTACAAAAAATTACACGGCGCAAGGTAAAAATATTTTTACACTTCAAGAAAGAAGCATAGCGTTCTGCATCTTCCTGCCAAATACAAAGGAACATTTATCATTTCGTCTTGTTTTTTTAATGGCAAGGTTGAAAATCTTATGGAAACAGAAGGCTTGTTTTCCCGTCTGTAACGTTTAAAACTTGCAGAAGTTACATTTTCGCCAGCCTTACACTCAACTGGAATAATCTCCGTTCCATTTTGAAGAAGAAAATCAACTTCATAATTCTGCATGGGGGAATAATAATGTGGTAAACAATCAAATGTATCCCGTAATTGCTGAACACAATAATTTTCTGTAAACGGACCTTTAAATTGAAAATCTTAGTTTAATATTATGTATTCGTTACTTACGCCTGCAGCACATTATGCAAGTCCAAGATCAAAATAAAAAAGTTTGAAACTGGAAAAATCTTCAAACGCTTTTAAAGGATGTTCTGGTTTTGTTACATCATAAATCCGTATAACAAGTCCTGCACTTACAAGCCACTCAATTGCTTCTTCAAACTCACGGGCACGGGCACCTTGTTTTACACATCCATAAATAAATTTTTCATTTTCTTTTGCCAGTTGATTAACAATGCTTCGCATAACTAAAAGGATTCTGCCGGCATTTACTTTTCCGTTATATTTGGAAATGTCATTTTCATAAAGCTCAATCAAGTCCTTCTGAATCTGCAAAATCAGTCCAGCATTTTTTTCTGTAATCCATGAATAAACACAGTCTGGCATTCCACCAACTATTAAATAATTTCTATACTGCTCTATTAATTTTTCGTGCTGAATCTTTAGGATTTCTTGTGGATTGGTTTCTTCAAGATATTTATATAAGGAAGGTTCTGCTGCATTCAAAAACTCGTCAAAATCCATGGGATAAATATCCATAAGATTTACTTTGCCCACAGGATAACTTTTTGGTTCAGCGAGCAAAGTTCCAAGCAAACTCCCAGCTGCAATTATGTGATATTCATTGGCTTCCTCATTAAAATATTTAAGGGAATTAAGAGCCTCGGAACATTCCTGAACTTCATCAAAAATTATCAGATGTTTTTCTGGAAGAATTTTGTCGTTTCTGATTGTACCAAGCAAATCAACAATACGAACTGGATCTTTATTAGAAGTAAAAATTGTTTTTAAATCTTCTTCTTTATCAAAACTAGAATAAAATGTTTTTTCATAACATTGACTTCCAAATTCTTTCATAAGCCAAGTCTTACCAACCTGGCGCGCACCGCGTAAAACAAGCGGTTTTCTGTGAGAAGATTGTTTCCAGTCAATCATTTTCTGTAAAGCTTTTCGGTACATAACTATCCTTCTAATGGATTATATCACATTTTACACAAAAATATGGATATTTTATGGACTATTTTACACATTTTTAT
>JAGHSB010000271.1 GCA_018066075.1 Candidatus Treponema scatequi | reverse complement strand
GTATCTTTCTGAGATATGCAAAAAATTAAAAGCTTCAGAATCTCATTTTCTCATTTTAACGGCTGAAACCGGAGCGGGAAAATCAACTGTTCTTCCAATCGGACTTTTGGAAAATTTTTCAGGAAAGATACTTATGACTCAGCCGCGAAGACTTGCTGCAGTCGGAGTTGCAAACCGAATATCATCTCTCCTTGGTGAAGACTGCGGAAAAACTGCAGGTTATAAAGTTCATCTTGAAAACTGTACGAGCAGTGAAACAAGACTTGAAGTTGTTACAGAAGCTGTTCTTGTAAAAAGTCTTTCAGAAGATCCGTTTTTAGAAAAATATAATGTTGTTGTAATCGATGAGTTTCACGAAAGAACAATAAATACAGATTTGAATCTTGCTCTTTTAAAAGAAGCAGTTTCTGCACGTGATGATCTTTTTGTAATCGTGATGTCCGCGACAATTGATGCAGAAAAACTTCAGAAATATCTTGGTGATAAAACTGTTGCTCAGAAAAGTGGTGATGAGAATAGCATTGTTTTTTCAGACGAAAGATGTCCCGTTTTTAAAATTCCTGGCAGAACTTTTCCGATTGAAGTTGTTTATGAGCCAAAGCTTTCTGTTACGGCAGCGATAGTAAATGAAATTAAGAGCTATGAAGCTGTTTCAAAAAAGTCACATTCAGATTACGGAGATATTCTCGTTTTTCTTTCTGGGATTTCTGACATCAAGAAATGTTATGATGAACTTCTGATGGAATTTGCGAGAACAGGGCTTGATGATAAAGTAAGAGTTTTCATTTTGCATTCTTCAATTTCGTTTGAGGAGCAGAAAAAAATCTTAAACAAAACTGACAGCTCTGAAAAAAGAGTAATTCTTTCATCAGCAATTGCAGAAACATCTGTCACAGTTCCTGACATAACTTGTGTAATTGACTCAGGACTTTCGCGTATATCAAGACTAAATGTTGCAACTTCGATGCAGAATCTCGTTACAGAAATTGAAAGCGAATTTTCTGCAGAACAGAGGAAAGGCCGCGCAGGCCGTGTTTCAAAAGGAAAATGTATTCGTCTCTGGAGTACGGCAGAACCTCGCGTAAAAAATATGCCGCCCGAAATACTCCGTTCTGATTTAACATCATTTGCTCTCGAATGTTTTTCTCACGGAATAACATCTCTTGATAAAATTGATCTTCTTGATAAGCCGCAGAAATCAGCATTTGAGCAGAGCCTCTTTCTTCTTATAAAACTTTCGCTTGTTACATCATCAGAAAAATCAGATTTAAAATCTTCAGACAGTTCTATGCTTTCGCTCACATCAAAAGGAAAAGCTGCACTTTCATTCCCGCTTGGTCCGCGTCTTGCTTCAATCGTTCTCAGTGCCGGAATAAAATCTTTTGATAAAATTGAAAATGTGCTTCTGGAAAATTCCACTTATGCAAAAAGCGCACGCGAAATTCAAAACAGGTTTCTTACTGACATCAAATCACGGCTTTCAAAATGCGCGGACTTTTCACTCGAAGTTCCACCAGAACTTTTGCTCCTCGAAGGATTTCCTGACAGACTTGCCGTAAGACTTTCGGAATACGGCGAAGAAAACCCAGTCTATCAGTTTGCAGGCGGAAGAAAAACTGTAATCTGCAAAGACAAAAAGACTTCATCAAAATGGATAATCGCACATGATGTAATGTCAGGAACAACACAGGGAATAATTTATTCTTTTACAGAACTTTCAGAACAACTTGCAGAAAAATATCTTTCAGAGCATTCAGAAACAAAAACAGAATGTCGTTTTGAAAACGGAAAAATCATTAAATCAGAGAATACCTGTTTTGGAAAAATAATTCTTTCTTCAAAAAAACTTGCTTCATCTGAAGATGATTTATTAAATGCATGGATAAATGAGATTTCAGAAAAAGGATTTAGTTCTGTTCCGAAGGATGACAGACTTGAAAAGTTTATTCTTCGTGCGAAGTTTTACAGTCTTAATGTTTTGCAAAAAGACATTTCAATGTTTGAAGAAGAATTGTGCGGCAATGTTTCAGAATGGCTTTCTCCTTTTTTTGTCGGCGTTAAAAAACTAACGGCAGAAATTATTTATGATGCGCTCTATTATTTTTTGAACGGAGCAGAAATCGATATAAAAGTTCCTGAGATTTTAGTTTTACCAAACGGAACAAAAGCAAAAATCAAATATGAAGAAAATACAGACGAAGACGGACATCTTTTTATAAAACCTGTAATCGAAATCATTGTCCAGCGCATCTTTGGCTGTACTGAAACTCCGAAGATCTCTGGAATAAAAGTTCTTCTTCGTCTTCTTTCTCCTGCAAACAGACCGCTTCAGATTACAGATGACCTCGAACATTTCTGGACAGATTCATGGCCGGAGATTTGCAAGGAAATGAAAGGCCGATATCCGAAACATAACTGGGAATTTTCTTAGGGTTCTCTTATATCGTTATTTATAAAAATATGTTAAAATATTTCTCATGAATGTACATATTTTGGAAATGCCGCTGGACTTTGGAGCGAGCAGACATGGATCTGATATGGGGCCTTCTGCCGTTCGTCTTGCCGGAATAAAAGAAAAACTTGAGAGCTTGGGCCATAAAACATTTGAGCATAATAATATATTCCACCTGCAGACACAGGAATATGAAAATCCTGGAAATCCAAAGGCAAAATATCTTCCGCAGATTGTAAATGCCTGTACATCTCTTGCAAAAGAAGTTGAAGATATTTTGACAAAAGAAGAGTTTCCGCTTGTAATTGGCGGTGATCACTCGATTGCCCTCGGAACGATTGCGGGCGTTGCAAAAGATGCAAAATCAAAAAATAAAAAAGTCGGTGTTCTTTATGTAGATGCACACGGTGATTTTAATACGACAGAAACAACTCCATCAGGAAATATTCATGGTGAATGTCTTGCCGCAAGCTGTGGTTATGGTCTTTCTGAACTGACTAATCTTTATTTTGACGGACAGAAAATTGATCCTCAGAATGTCTGCTTTGTCGGATCGCGCGATCTCGATGAAGGCGAAAAAAAATTGATGAAAGAAGCCGGCGTTACGGTTTTTACTATGAGTGATATTGATCGTCTTGGTTTTCCTGAAGTGGTAAAAAAAGTAATCGTATTTTTTAAGTCACGCGTTGATCAGATTCATGTCAGTTTTGATATGGATGTTCTTGATCCGATGTTTGCTCCTGGAACTGGTATTCCTCTTCCGGGTGGACTTACAAATCGTGAGGCACTTTTGCTGATGGAAGAAATCGCAAAAACAAAAATGGTAAAGTCTGCCGAGATTGTTGAAGTAAATCCGATTCTCGACATGGCAAACCAGACTGCTATACTTGCAGTAAGTCTTGCGGCACGTGTTCTTGGAGAAACGTTGTATTAATTTGAAACTCTTTGAAAAAATTGTTGTTTAATTATTAAGGTGATTGTATGAAAAAAATATTAAGTGGAATTTGTATTGCGCTGTTTTCTTTTTCTGCGTTTGCATTGAAGATTTTGGATTATGCAGCACCAGAAGAAGATGAATTTGTTTTGTATATTGATGCGTATCCGTGGGGACCTGCAGCAGATCGAGCAGTTTTAAATTGCGGAAAATATATTGAAGAATCAGAACTTGATTATAAAGATTTTGAAGTAAGTGTAACTTATATTACCGACCAGTATGAAAGTTCAAGATTTGCGATAAAAAAAGGTGAAAGAAAAGTAATTGGTGCATACTTGTGTGATGCATTTGGAAAACGCATTGAAGAAAAAAGCCGTTATGTCTGCGTAGAATTTGAAATCGGCGAAGATGTACCAAATTCAAATCCGTTTGAAAAAAATATTGTTCTTAAAAGTACTGTTTCTCCAGTTTACGGGCTCAGAATCAAAAACGGAAAACTTGATACGATGAATGCAACCATTACAGACATCGTAAGCCCTAAAGCAGGACTTTTCAAATCTGCAGAAGGCGGAACAGAAGAATTAAAACTTAAATATACATATTTCAAACCGGAAAATAAAACTGACAAAAAACCGCTCATCATCTGGTTTCATGGAATCGCAGAAGGAATGTCAGATGAATATCTTCCACTTCTTGGAACGCCGGCCTGCAATCTTGCGACAGATTTAATTCAGAGTAAGTTTGAAAACGGAGCACATGTTTTAGTTCCTGCCTGTCCTACGGCATGGCTTGAAACAACTACAGTTGATGCAAATGGAATTCGTATCTGGGAATCGGTTGACTTTGATGCATTTGAAGAAGCACTTTCAAAACCGATCAGAGGCCTTACAGATTTTCTTGGCGTAACAGAAGAAAAAGAAAAAAAAGAAACAACTCCTGTTGCAACAGTTTCATATTACACAGAGACTGTAAAAAAACTGATTGACGATTATATAAAAGAAAATCCAGATGTTGATACATCAAGAATATATGTCGGCGGATGTTCTGCCGGCGGATATATGACGCTCAATATGATCCTTCAGTATCCGGACTTTTTTGCAGCAGGCTTTCCTACATGCGAAGCTTACATCGATTCAAAACTCAAGGACAAAGACATCAAAGTTCTCGCAAAAATTCCACTCTGGTTTGTTCACTCAAAAAATGACGAAGTTATCAAACCTAAAAAACACGATGAAGCAACTGTTGCCAGAATCAGAAAAGCCGGCTCAAAAAACATTCACTTCAGCTATTACAATGATGTCCGCGATACAACTGGCCAATTCAAAGACGCCGACGGAAATCCGATGGTTTTCGACAATCATTCATCATGGATTTACACTTTGAACAATTATCCTGCAGAAAACGGCATAACGCTTTTTGAATGGCTTGCAGCCCAGAAAAACGCTGAAGCAGCCATCAAACTCTAGATCAAACTCTAGAATAAAACTTGCGTTCAAAAAAACGGATGTTTTTCTGTCACTGAAAAATATCCGTTTTTTTATTTTTTTGTAACCTTTTGTAACTTTGCTGTTTTAATTGATATTGAATAATAC
>JAGHSB010000157.1 GCA_018066075.1 Candidatus Treponema scatequi | reverse complement strand
ATAATATGTTAAAAGAAGAATACTACTCAGAAATTACAGCTCGTTTTGGCGAAATCAAGCGTGCCCGCGGAACATTTTTTTATACTGAAAAAGGCCAGCGCGTAACTGACATGTATTTGGAAAACGGCCGTGCGATTCTCGGATGGGGAAACGGAAACGGTACAAACGGAACAAATGCTTTTTTAAAGCTTAAAAATATAATCAACCGCGGATTGACTGGATCTTTTGAAACAGATTTTCAGAGACAGCTTGATCATGCGGTTTCAGATTTGCTTGATGCGCAGTGCAGGGCATTTGTATTTTTTGATGAAGACAAGGCAGAAAAAGCTGCCCTTTCTTTTTCAAAGAAGCTTGTGAAATATGTTCCATGGGTTGGACTTGTTCACGATGATGAGAAAGTAAATGATTTTGAATGCGTTCTCATTACTCCGCCTCTTCCATGGACTGACAACTTGTTTATACTTGCAGTAAGACACGACATAACAACTTTGTTTTTACCAGAAAGAGTTTCGGGTGCAATTTTGGGAGCACTTGCCCGTGCAATTTATGATTTGATTGCAGAGCTTCCGAACCGCCAGGAAAAAGACTGGTTTTTGTATGATGTTTTTTTGAAAGATTATTTTGTACGCCACGGATGCTATCTGTTTCCGAAAGTTGCAAAAGATAAATACGATGACTTTGTAAAACATTGTCTCGATTGTAATCTCGCAGTCAGTCCTGATTACAATGTGCCTTCGATTGTACCGTTTGGTGCAGACAAAGGCGTTTTCAGTTTACTGAAAAAAAATCCATGGAAGGATTAGTTTAGATGGAACATGGTCAAATAATTGTCTGGTGCATTAAGTTGGTTCTCGGTGGCATTGCTGCATTTCTTGCAATTATGCTCTGGTCAAAAAGTCGTGCTGCAAGCTGGATGTGTCTTGTTGCAAGCGTTTTGATTTCGTATGCCGGAATTATTTTTGACATGATGCTTTCACTCGGAATAATTACTGCAAAAATAATTGTCTTTGGTGCACCGCTTGCAACTTTGATATTTGCAATAGTTCCTTCTATATTTTCAATCGCTGCATTGATTTTAATCATTAAAGATGTGGCATAAGTATATATAAAGTTTTATAAAAAATAGGGAGTTGTTTTTATGAAAACTAAACTTGGTCTTAAAAGATTTTTCATTACATTTGCACTTTGTACATTCTGTGGAACTTTGACATTGCGCTGGCTCGCGCTTGATTTCTTATACAGGGTAATGGATACTTTCGTTGCCGGAATCGTTCCGTCTGTAATTGCAACATTTGGTCTTGTCGGAACTTTTGGTACTCTTGTTCTTGTTTATATGATCCGAATTGAAAAAATCGGTAAACGTGTTTCTTCAACCGGAGTTCTTGAAGAAGGTGACAGTAAAACTGTATTAAGTTTCTATACTCGCGTTAAAACTATAATGATCATAGAAAATGTCTGTGGATTTATCGTCGGACAGTTTATATGTATGTACCTCGACTTAAAGGCAGGCATTCTTCCTTATGAATTTTCAAGATGTTTCATCATCATGATTCAGGCAACTCTCGTAGGTGTAATCATTTCTGAATACGAAATCTACTGTCTTGATATTCTTCTCGGACCTTACAGAAATCTTTTGCAGATGCGTTCTGTAAATGACATGCCTGGTAAACCGCATACAGTTTCGAGCCGTATTCTCATTGTAAGCATTTCAACTCTCATGTTTATGTGGATCAATGCGTTCTCATGCGGATACGCAGTAATTCACGGAGATCATCCTCCTGTAGATCCGATGGATTTCTATTTGAAAGCAGGACTTCGCTGTCTTGTAATCGTCGGATTGGAATGTATCGGTCTTGTAATGATTGTCCTCAGTGAAATGAAACAGCGTCTCGGAAGAACTGCAAAACTCGTAACTGACCTTGCAGAAACTGGTGACGTTTCAAAACGAATCAACATTTCAATGCATGATGATATTGCAGTCATGATAAGCAGCTTGAACTACTTCTTTGATAAACTCGAAGGAATCTTGATTAACCTTTCGACAGACTCAAGCGCAGTTTCTGATACAGCGATGATTCTCGAAGAGTCGGCAAATAAATCTGTAGAAGCACTCCATGTTGTAAAACAGGCTGTCAGATTTATTGACGGACAGGATAAAGTGAATAACGATGCAATTAAAAAAGCATATTCAGATATTCAGGGTGTAAAAGACAACGCTGCAATGGTAGAACAGCAGATTCACCAGCAGGCAGAAGCTGTACAGGCTACTTCAACAGCCGTTGACCAGATGAATGCAAGTATCGAAAATGTTGCAGAGATTTCACAGCTTGCCGATGAAGTTGCAGAAAAACTCAGAAGAACAAGTACAGAAGGTACTCAGTCAATCAAGACTGCAGTTGAAGCTATTCAGCAGATTCAGAGTGCATCAGCTCAGATTCAGGATATCATCAAAATGATCCAGAAGATTGCAAGTCAGACAAACCTTCTTTCAATGAACGCTTCAATCGAAGCGGCTCATGCCGGAACATTTGGTGCAGGTTTCGCAGTTGTAGCTGATGAAGTTCGTTCTCTTGCAAATACTTCTTCTAAAAATGCAAAGACAATTAAAGATCATATGAACGATATGACAAAGAAAATTGAAAACGGTGTTGCTGCCATTCAGGATGCAGGTAAAGCATTTGCGGAAATTGACAGCGGTGTAGAAGAAACTGTAACAATCGTTTCAAAGATTCGTGATGCTGCCGAAGAACAGAAGATTGGTGCAAACAGCACTCTCGAAGCAACTGGTACTGTAGTTAATGCAATTACAAGAATCGAAGAAGTTGCAAAGCAGCAGAGCCAGCACGCAGAAAATGTTTACGGCGTAATGCAGAACATCGTTAATTCATCAGATGAAATTACAAAGGCTCTCCAAAAAACTTCTGAATCAGTTGAAAATGTAGGCGTAAGCCTGACTGACGTAGAAGACTGTTCAAGAATCAACAAAGTTTCAGTTGAGAGCATGAACCAGCATATCAACCTCTTTAAGCTCAGTGATCACGATTAGTGCTGTGTTGAAAAAAGGCGAGTAATCGGATAGTATAAACCATCCGTATAAGAATCCCGGTTAAATCTGGAATTGAATGTACGGATTTACGGTCCATTAGCTCACCTGGATAGAGCGGTTGCCTCCTAAGCAACAGGTAGTGCGTTCGAATCGCATATGGGCCAAATTATAAAATATCATTAAAGGCGTAAACATCTTCAACACCTGTCACAAGAATGCCACCCATGCCAAGTTCCATGGCAAGACGCAGATCGATGTCATATCGGTCTCCGACAGAAAGGCATTCTTCTGGACGGGCGTTTGTTTTTTCTGCGGCGAGCAAAAGAATTTCTGGATCTGGTTTTGATTTGTGGCATGTATCAAGTCCGATGATGTCAGGAATAATTTTTTCGATTCCGATTGCTTCGAGTGTCTTGAATGCCGGAAGAACAGGATTGTTTGTTACGCAGATCAAATTGTATTTCTTTTTGAGTTCTGTTAGTACTTCGATTAATTTTTCATCACGAGGTAAAAAGAGTTTTGGTTCGAGAAGAGTTTCTCGCCAGTTGATGCTGTCTTCGATTGAGACTCCGAAGTGTGTAAGAGTGTTTCCGAGTGAAATCTTTTTTCCGTCGTGAGTTTTTGAGTATTCATCGCGAAAATCTTTTATCATCTGACGGATTGCTTCTGGTGTAGTGTTTCTGAGTTTTGCAAAATGACGGAGCTGGATGTCGACTTGTTCTACGGCATATTCTTCGTTTGTGTAGAGAGTTGAATCTATGTCAAAGATGATTGTCTTTAAGTTTTCCGGTATTTTGTAAATCTTCATTGTTGTTTGTATCCTGCTTTTTCTGCCGTTTTTAATTGCTGTTCTTTGGTGTAAAAGTTTTTGACTGTTTGACAATGTTGTCTGCGGCAGTTTTTATATCGCTGTATAATCCGATTCCGCAGGCTGCAAGGACTGCATCTCCGATTAATTCTGAGTCTGGTGTTTCCGTGATGCAGAGTTTGTAATTTACTGTATCTGCTTTAAGCTGCATCCATTTGTCGTTCTTTGCCTGGCCGCCTGTTACCATCATCGTATCTTTGATTTCGATTCCTTTTGCAGCGGCGGCTTTGAGCAATATATCGAGTGATGTTTTTACGTTGTCTGCAAGAGATGACATCGTTTTGTATCCGTCTGAAGTATTGTTTTCGAAGCAGTAGTCGATGTAGTCAGGATATGAAATAGAATCATCAAATTTTGTTTTACATTCCACAAATTTAACGCCGCTTGATGGCATTAATACTGCTGCGTTCCAGAGGTCCGGTATGATACTTGGAAGAGTGCGGATGCTTTCTGAGAAAAAAGGTTTTGGAGTGCAGAGGTTTATTCCTTCGCTTGATCCTGCGCAGTCACAGAGGGAACCTGGAGAAAGCGTGTTTGTTCCGATCATGGCAACTGTAAAGTCAGGACCTCCTGCAATTACAGGGATGTTTTCTTCAAGACCGAACTCTTCGTATTTGATGCAAGGTCCGCAGTTGTATGCAGGCTTTACGAATTTTCCAAATTGATTTTTGTTTACGCCGATTGATTCGAGTGCGTCGTCGTTCCAGTAAGCAAACTCGAAACGAACTTCTGGTAAGATTGTAATCTGATTGTTTGTGAGATACCAGATGAGATATTCAGGGCCAGAAAAAAGTTTTGTTTCAGGAGTGATTTTATTTTTATAAAGTTGTGTAAATGCCCTGATTCGTGGGAGAAAAAGTGACTGATAGAAAGTTCCTGCGATTTTTTTTGCTTCGGGTGTTTCTTCGTTCCAGAGGAGAGTAGTGCCTTCTTCTGAAACAATTGTCGGTCCGTTTCCGGAAATGGCAATCGCATTGATTTTGAATTCGGTCTGCTGTGAAGAGTCGCCGGGCTGTGAAGTGATGTCAGTTTGTGAAACGTTTCCGGATTGTGATTTGATGTCGGATTTAGAACTGACATCTTCTTTGATTTTTTTAATTGATGTTTTTAAGCCTTCGATCCATTCGAGAGCGATTCTGGATTTGTCTTTGTTTTTATAGAAGTGCTGATAAAAGGACAGCACCTGTCCATTTTCTGAAACAAGTGCTGTCTTGAGAGAAGTTGTTCCGATGTCTGCACAAAGGAAATTATACTTCGCCATTTTTATACTTCATCGTCGTCTTCTGTTGAAGCGTCGTGTTTAACGAGTTTTTCGATGATGTTGCGGTTATCGAGAAGATCGCTCAATGACTGGTTGTGGTGAACGCGTGTGATTACGTTTGCAAAGAGTCCTGAAACGTTTGTGCTGATGTACCATTCTTTTGTTAAAAGTTCTTCGTGGTAAACAGCGTTTGTTCCGATGATTCTGTAGAACAAACCTTCTTTATATGCCTGGTCGAAAAGTTCGATAGCGTTTCCTGTGAAGAATGGAAGGCTGATGGCACAGATTACTTTTGTAGCGCCCTGTTCTTTGAGGAACTTCATCGCTTTTAACAAAGTTCCACCTGTACCTAACATATCATCTGCAAGGAATGCAACTTTACCTTTTACATCACCAAGAAGCTTGATAGCTTTAATGTTTGTTGTGTTTGCATCCTGAGTAACGATTGAGTAATCGCGCTCTTTGTAGATCATAGCGAGTGGAAGCTTAAGACCTGATGCGTAGAATTTATTTCTGTCAATTGCACCTGTGTCAGGAGATACTACAACGAGATCTTCTGTCTTACCTGTAAGGTCAACGATTTTTGCAAGTTCGCGGATGATCTGGTAACTTGCGTGAAGGTTTTCAAGTGAAATTGAATTGAATGCGTTAACGATTTCGCGTGAGTGAATATCAAGAGTGATGATTCTCTTTACGCCGAGCATTTCGTAAACATGACCGAGCATAGAAGCTGTAAGACCTTCGCGGCCCTTTTTCTTGTGCTGGCGGCTGTAAGGATAAACAGGAAGTACAAGAGTAATGCTTTGAGCACCTGCCTGTCGAACAGCATCGATTGTAACGAGAAGGCTCATTACATGGTCGTTTACAGAAAGTGAAATTTTGTTTTTGCCTTCATTGAGTGAAAGCACTTCATGGTTTTCTACATCCTGGAAAATGAAAACTTCTTTTCCACGGATACATTCATTGAGTTCTGTTTTAAACTCGCCGTTCATGAAGTAAGTGAATTTTGCATCAACTTTGAATACTGGCGGTCTGTATTTGTCGGTAGCACCGCGCATGCAGACATCAGAAGTGTTGACGTCGCTTTCGAAATTGATTTTCTTGATGAGTTCGTTTTTGTCGATTTCGTAGCGTTTGGAAATAACATCGTTTTTGAGGGTGAAACGGTGTTTGTACATGTGGCGGAGATGAGTAATAACTTCATCAGCGAAAGCTTCGCCACCCGGACAGGCAACAATGGCCAGATTGGTTGGTTCAGAATAAGGCATCTATTCTTACCCCTTTTGAAGAGAGCTGCAGAAAACCGAAAAAGTGCATCTCTTTGATTTTCCACATGCCATAGCCATGCTTTAAGGGCACCTGGTCTATGGTCAACTGAATAATATCACTAAATAGGGTGGAGGGTCAACGAAGTTGAATATTTCAGGTTAAATTGTTAAAATCAAGCAAATCTATGTACAGAAATGTACAAAAAAAACAATAAGGAAGATAAAAAAATGAAAAAGTGTTTTTCATGTCTTTTCACAGTATTGTTTGCAGTAGTAATGATTGCAGGCTGTGGAAAAGGTAAAAATGAAGCTCCTGTTTTCAGTGCTGAAAATTCAGCTTCAAAAGACGAAGGAACTTTGGGTGGCTCACAGAAATACTGGTGTGCAAGTAACCTCTATTCAGGAACAGGCGTATTTGTTGCAGATGATGCAAACGATGGAAATCTTCGCTGGGTAGGTTCTATGCCAAAGGGAATGGAATTTTATGCCGCAGTTGATGGTGACGATGTAATCAAGTTTCCTATGCATTTTGTAAATGAAAAAGAAGGCGCAAAAGCATCTGATATGGCAATGATCAAGTTTAATGAAACAGATACAGATGTTTACTACGTTCTCGAAGCAAATATCGAAACTGGATTCTCACTCGTAGTTGTAGGAGACGACATCACTGGCGATGCACCTTACACATTCGTTTACAATTCAGATGACATTTCAAAGGTAACTTCAAAAAAGATTCCAGCAGGAACTCTTGTTGTTGCTAAAAACAGTTTCACTCCAAGTGAAGATTTCTGTCTCGTAACATTCTACGTAGCAGAAGGACCTGCAAAAGGTTTCTATCGCGAAAAGTATCTTGAAACAAGAGCTTTGGAAGATTCAAAAAAATATCTTATGGCAGCAATGGTAGCTGACAGATTTGATCATACAAAAGAACTCAAGCCTGAAGTTGAAGCTGAAGCAGCAAACAATTACAGAGCAGCTCTTGATACAATTCTCGAAGATCCAGAAAGCAGATCAGATGACGAATTTGGAAGATTCATTGGAATCTTAAACTTGCTTGATCGCTAAGGAGTAAAGAAATGAAAAAGACATTAGTATTAACATTGATTTTTGCTGCACTTTGCTCTTTTGTAAGTGCAGAAGTTTATTCATTGTATGATCCTTCTTACATCTATGTAAAAGATGACAAAATGGAAGGAAACTTGAAATGGAAAGATACTGTAAGTGCAGGTATCGAAGTTGGAAAAGTTAAAGAAATCGTAGTTCCAGCAAAAGTAAACAAGAAAGACAACAAAAACGAATATGCAAGAATTGACTACAAAGGAAAAGAAGCATATATCCTTGCTCGCGGCCTTATCGAATCAAAGGGAAAGGTAAGTGTAATTAAAAAGGATACTGTTATCTACACTTGGAAAAACCTTGCAACATTTGAAAATGTTATCATCAAAGCAGGTACAGTAGTTATCGTAGAAGATAAAAATGCAGATTCAAAAACAAATCTTCAGAAGATTTCTTTCTTTGATGATCTCGTATTCTGGAAGATGAGAGCTGTTTATGTATCTGGTGATGCTTTATCAACAGACAAAAATGATTATGACGCTGTTTCACTTGCTAAAGTTGCAATGACTAAAAATCCAGAAACAGAACGCGAAGTAATTACAAAGCTTCTTTCAAGTGCAGAAAGCAAAGCAAAGTCATCTGAAATTAAAGATTTCGTTGCAAAGGTTGCTGCAAAAATCGACGGTGAAGATATCAAACAGAGCCCTGTAGAAGACTATCAGGACGCGGGTACTATTACTTCTGACGGAGCAAAAGTAAACGTTCGTGAAGCACCAGGAAAATCTGCAAAATCTGTAGGTCAGGTTGAAGACGGAACATTTATTCGTGCTTCAAAGAAAACAACACAGGAAGAAAGCATTGCAGGAGAAACTGCAGCATGGTACTACATCTCAACAGAAGGTGACGAACCTACACAGGGATGGGTATTCGGTTCTTGTATTACTTGGCAGAACTAATCATTATTTATGAAATTGACTTTGATGGGTACAGGCACAAGCCACGGAGTTCCGGTTGTAGCATGTGACTGTGCAGTTTGCAAATCAGATGATCCGCATAACAAGAGATACCGTGCAAGTGCATGCATAAGTGACGGTGACATCAACATCGTAGTTGATACAGGCCCGGAGTTTCGCCTTCAGGCCGTAAGACAGGGGCTTATGTCGCTCGATGCAATTTTAATGACACACGGACACGCAGATCACCTTCACGGACTAGATGACATCCGCCGTTTTTCAAGCACAAAGTTAAACGGCGTCTGGCATAAAGAAACAAGCTGGTTTGATCTTGTTTTTCACAGACACGGCGACGGAATAAAAGTATTTGCAAACAAAAAAGCAACAAAGGCAATTTTTTCTCATTTTGATTACGTATTCAAAAAAACTCAGAAAGGCGGAGGTAAACCTCGTTTTGACCTCTGGCCTGTAGAAGAGTTTTCAGAAAAAAATCCAATCTCAATCGGAGACATGAAAATAATTCCGATTGAGATGATGCATGGAACATTGCCTGCGACAGGATATCTTTTTACTAAAAAAGATTCTTCGGGGCAGGTAAGTTCCATTTTATACCTTACAGACCTGAGCTACATCTCAGACAAATCAATCGCCATTATCAACAGAAATAAAGGAAACCTTGAGCATCTCGTCATCGACGCGCTCCGCGAAAAACCTCATTCCACTCACTTCTGCTTTGACGATGCAATGACATGTGCTGAAAAACTGGCACCGCGTCACACTTGGTTTACGCACCTTACGCACGATATGTCGCACGATGATGTTCAGAAGTACATAAACGAGCATATTTCTTCGTACAAAACGCTTTCAGAAATCGTAAAGGGCGGCGGATCGGTCGCTCCAGGGTATGATACGCTCGAATTGGAAGCCGGGGTGTGAAAATTCCACCTGAAACCTGAAATTGCGGGTTACGGCACAGATATATTGACATAAAATGTGATTTTCTGTAATATTATGAAACTCACGTTGTATATTAATAAGGTAGGTGAAATATATGTCTAGAACTTGTGATGTTTGCGGAAAAGCTCCTTTGCACGGCTGCAAAGTTAGTAAGACTTATAATCATACAAAACGCACATGGCGTCCTAATTTGCTCAAAGTAAAGACAGAAATCGGTGGAACAACACGCACTCTTAACGTTTGTACACGCTGTCTCCGCAGTGGTTTTGTAGAAAAGAAAGTTCGTGTTCCAAAAGAAACACCAGCTAACAACTAATTTCTTTTCGAAAATTGCGATTAGCAAATTGACAACCTGTTCGATGCTGAACAGGTTTTTTTATTTTAAAGTGGAATTTGTAAAAAAAAGGATGTCGGTTTGTTAACTGACATCCTTTTTAGTATCCGCGCGGTTAGCGCTATTTCCCGTATGTCTTTTCGATTTCTAAAATCTGGTCGCGGACTTCGGCGGCGAGTTCGTATTCCATGTTGCAAGCGTATTCTTCCATTTGTTTTTTAAGCGCTGCGACGAGCTTTTTTCTTTCTTTTGGGTTGAAGAGGTTTGCAGTTTTCTTGAGTGCTGCAAGTTCTATTTCGACCTGTTCTTTTGCATCCTGTTTTTCGTGTTCGAGAATATCTTCGATTGCTTTTTTGATTGTCTTTGGCGTAATTCCGTATTCTTTGTTATACTGTTCCTGAATTGCGCGTCTTCTTTTTGTTTCTGCAATTGCTTCTTTCATCGCATCGCTTTCGCGGTCTGCATACATTACGACTTTTCCGTCTGCGTTACGCGCCGCGCGTCCAATAATCTGAATCAGAGAAGTTGCAGAACGTAAAAATCCGATTTTGTCTGCATCCAAAAGTGCGATGAAAGAAACTTCGGGTAAGTCGATTCCTTCGCGAAGAAGGTTGATTCCGATTAAGACATCGATTTCGCCAAGTCTGAGCGATTTAAGTATTTCAACTCGTTCGAATGTGTCGATTTCTGAATGGATGTATTTTACTTTTAAGTTTAATTCTGAAAGATATTCTGTTAAGTCTTCTGCCATCTTTTTTGTGAGCGTAAGAATCAAGCTTCGTTCGCCTTTTTCAATTCGAGCTTGAACTTCGTTGTAGATGTCTTTCATCTGGCCTTCGCTTGGTCTTACTTCGATGATCGGGTCGAGAAGTCCAGTCGGGCGGATGAGCTGTTCAACTATTTGAGTACTCTGCTTGATTTCTTCTTCGCGCGGAGTTGCTGTAACATAGATTACCTGGTTTAATTTTTTTTCAAATTCTGCAAACTTGAGCGGTCTGTTGTCGAGCGCACTCGGGAGTCGAAATCCGAAGTCTACGAGATTCTGTTTTCTGCTTCTGTCTCCTTCGTACATCGCTCCGATTTGTGGAACTGAAACATGCGCTTCATCAATCATGCACAAAAAGTCATCAGGAAAATAATGAAGAAGAGTTGCAGGCGGATCGCCCCTGTTTCTTCCTGAGATCGGGCCTGAGTAGTTTTCAATTCCACTGCAGTATCCCATTTCTTTCATCATCTCGATGTCGTATGTAACGCGCGTCTTAAGTCGTTCTGCTTCTAAAAGTTTTCCCTGTGCGCGGAGTTCTTCTACGCGGTCAATCATTTCGTTGTTTATTTTTTCTGTTGCAGTTAAAAGATATTCCTGTGGAACTACGAAGTGCTTTGCAGGATAGATGACGGTTTCTTCAAGTTCTTCGACTGTTTCGCCTGTTAAAACATTGAAGCGCCTGATTCTTGAAACTTCATCCCATTCAAGTTCGATTTTGTATGCTTCGTCAGTTTCCATGTATGCCGGAAAAATATCGATTACATCTCCGTGAATGCGAAAGTTTCCGCGGTCCATTGTGACATCGTTTCTTGAATATTGAAGTGAAACAAGCTGCTTTGAAAGTTCCTGTAAGTCGAGTGCCTGTCCTTTATCAATGTGAATGCGCATGTCTTTGTACAAGTCTGGCATACCAAGACCGTAAATACATGAAACAGTTGCGATTACGATTACATCACGGCGTTCCATTAAAGAATAAGTTGCGCTTAATCTCATGCGGTCAATTTCGCGGTTGATGTCTACTTCTTTTTCGATGTACAAGTCGCGTGCCGGAACATAAGCTTCTGGTTGATAGTAGTCGTAATATGAAACAAAGTATTCGACTGCGTTTTCCGGAAAGAATGTTTTAAATTCTTTGTAGAGCTGAGCACTTAAAGTTTTGTTGTGGCTGATGATTAATGTCGGTCGCTGAACTTTTTCAATGATTTTTGCCATCGTAAAAGTTTTACCGCTTCCTGTTACACCTTTGAGAGTCTGATATCTGTCACCGCGTAAAAAACCTTCGGCGAGTTTTTCAATAGCCTGAGGCTGGTCTCCCGAAGGTTCAAATTCTGAATGAACTATAAATTTTTTCATTTTTCCTTTTTGTCTGCAACAAGTTTTACAGTAATTTTCACATCCTGCTTGTTTCGGTGAACTGTAACTGTTACATTTTCACCAGGGCGTTTGCTTTCGAGAAGTGAGAAATAATCTGCAAGAGTTGCTACTTTGATTCCGTCGATTGCAGTGATGATGTCACCGCCGAGATAAATTGTTCTTGGGTTTCTTGCACCGTAGCGTACTGCCTGTGTTCCGCCTTTGATGCCTGCTTTGTCTGCGTTTCCGTTTGAGATTGTCTGTGAAACGAGAACACCAGAGTTTATGTCGAGTTTTGCGTAACTTGCAATTGCGTTGTTGATCTGAACAAGTTCTGCCTGAATGATTCCGCGCTGTACAGTTCCATACTGAAGAAGATCTTTGACAACGCGCTGTGCAGTGGCTGCCGGAACTGCAAATCCGACACCGGCATTGTTTCCGCTTGAAGAATAGATCATTGTGTTGATGCCGATCATCTTTCCGTTTGTGTCGAGAAGAGGACCGCCTGAGTTTCCGGGATTGATTGCTGTATCTGTCTGAACCATGTCGCGGATGATTGTGTTAGCAGAGTTCTGAATAGGACGGCCAAGGCTCGAAACGATTCCTGTTGTCATTGTGCGTTCAAGACCGAATGGATTTCCGATTGCGATTACTTTCTGTCCAACTTTGAGTGACTTTGAATCGCCGAAATCGATTGTCTTTAAAACAGTTCCAGCCGGCGGATTAAATTTCAAAACGGCAATGTCAGATTCTTCGTCCTGACCAATGACTGAACCTTCGTACTGAGTTCCATCTGAAAGCGAAATATAAATCTTTGTCGCATCAGAAATAACATGCACATTTGTAACGACATAACCGCGCGCATCAATGATTGAACCTGAGCCCGAACCGCCGTTTTCTACGACAGGCTCGAGAAACCAGTTGACTCCCATCACCTGAGTCGTGATGTTTACAACTGCCTCGTTGCATTTTTCGTACACATTGATGTTCTGAAGTTCGTCCTGTGTGTATTTTGTCTGAGTGGAATTTACGTCGAGTGTTGTCGGTGTGTCGTCAAGAACAGGGAGGACGTTTTCGTTTGTCTGAAGTTTAAAGTCAGAGTCGTCTGTAATTTCTGCAGTTGTCTGGTTTTTGTCTGTATTTTTATTGTGGAATATAATGGAACAGATGCCTGCTGTGACTGCGATTGCGCAGACAGAAGCGATTGCAGCTGCTTTTACGAGCTGTTTTGTTGAATAAAGTTTCATTCTTTTATTGTAGTCAGTTTAGGGGTGGTTGTCCATTAATTTTTTAGTGGAATAGTTTAAAAAAACGATATAAAATTAAGGAATGAAAAAGTTTTTACCCGTTCTTTTACTGGCAGTTTCTGCCTTTTGTTTTCTCGGCTGTGAATCTGATGATTTTGAGGTTTTGAGAAATTATGAGAATAACTCTGTTTCAATACGAAATAAGCCGCAGGTTACTGAAATTGAGGTTACAAAGACTGTTACTGAACATGACGGCATTTTGAAGCCTGAAACGATTTCTGAAATCGCAGATGGAACTACAAGAGTTTCCGTTAGGACTGCCGTTCCAAAACAGAATGTCTATCTTAATAACATTTATCGCGGAAAGACGCCGATTGTCATCACTGATTTGATTCCTGGTTACTATGAACTCGCAATTGAAACTGTTGAATCACAGGATTCGCTTAAACATAAGTTTACAACTAATAAATATCTCATCGAAGTAAAAAACGGTGAAGCACAAAACTACTATTTCGGAGAATAAAAAATGAAGGTTTATTTAAACAATGCCTGGCAGTTTACACCTGTGTTTGATGAGTCCCTTTTGCTCAAAAGAGTATCAGCAAAAAATAAATTGCAGACTGTGGAAATTCCGCATAGCGTAGCTGAAACTCCTTTCAATTATTTTTCTGAAAGTGAATATGAAAAAGTTTCAGGATATCGAAAAGTATTTTTGACATCTGCACAGTGGAAGGGTAAAAAAGTTTTTGTTACTTTTGAAGGCGCTGCTCAGGAAGCAACTGTTTATTTAAATGGAACTCTCCTCGGAACTCACAGCACTGGTTATACTGCATTTACTTTTGATCTTACTGACAAGCTTGCTCCGGTTGGAAAAGAAAATATTCTTGTCGTAAAACTCGACAGTCGCGAATCACTCGATGTTCCTCCGTTTGTTCATGCAATTGATTATTTTACTTACGGTGGAATTTATCGCGACGTTTATCTTGAAGTGAAAAATGAAATCTATATCGATGATGTTTTCATTCATACTAAAAAAGATGTCTGTACTCTTGAAGTTTCTTTGAGTGCACCGGTGTCTACTGGAAATATCATCGATGTAAGAATTGCAGAATGGAAAAAAGAAGATGAATCTGTAAAAACTGCAAAAGGTACAAAAGAGAAAGCGGTAAAAATAAATTCCATTCAGATAAAAACAGAAAGTTCGAAAAAAGATTATAAAATTGATCTTCAGGTCGCTGGGGCAAAAATGTGGTCGCCTGAAAGTCCGTCACTTTACAATGCACAGGTTGCAATCGCCGGAAAAGCTGCGACAACGGCTACTGGAACTATCCGCGCTGTTGATGTAAAGACAGTTCGTTTTGGTTTCAGAGATATCGAAATGAAAGCTGATGGTTTTTATCTCAATGGAGAAAAATATAAAATCCGCGGGCTCGACAGACATCAGTCTTTTGCTTATGTCGGTTACGCAATGCCGAAAAATGTTCAGCGATTTGATGCAAATGTTTTGAAAAATGAATTGAAAGTAAATGCCGTAAGAACATCTCATTATCCGCAGAGTCAGGATTTTATTGACGCGTGTGATGAAATGGGACTTTTAGTATTTACAGAAATGCCAGGATGGCAGTCTATCGGAAAGAGCACTGGATGGAGAAATCAGTGTGTTGAAAATGTACGCGAAATGGTAACGCAGTACAGAAATCATCCGTCGATTTTTATGTGGGGTGTCAGAATCAATGAATCTCCGGACGACGATGATCTTTATACTCGCACAAATGAAATGGCACACAAATGCGATCCAACTCGTCCGACTGGCGGAGTTAGAAATTTTAAAAAGAGTCATCTTCTTGAAGATGTCTATACATACAATGATTTTGTTCATCGTGGAATCAATGTCGGATGCGTTTCTAAAAAAGAAGTTACATCAGATATGAGTAAGGCATATATGATTACAGAATATGGTGGTCATATGTTCTCGACAAAAATGTTTGATGATGACAATCACAGAACAAGTCATGCTTTAAGACATGCAAAAGTAATTAACGATGTCGCTTCATATGATGACATCGCCGGAAGTTTCGGATGGTGTGCATTTGATTACAATACTCACAAAGATTTCGGAAGTGGTGACAGAATCTGCTATCACGGTGTAATGGATATGTTCAGAAATCCAAAGCCTGCTGCATTTGTTTACAAAAGTCAGTGCGATGATGAGCCTGTTCTTGAAATTTCATCAAACTTTGATACAGGTGACAAACCTGAACTCCCGCGCGGATATAATTACATCTTTACAAATGCTGACAGCGTAAAAATGTATTTCAATGACACTTTGATTAAAGACTATTTTGCAGACTGTTCTAAAAACAAAACGGAAGTCGGACGAATGCATGCAGAACGATTTTCGAGCTTGAAGCACCCGCCGATTTTAATTGATGATTACATCGGAAATCGTTTTATCGATGAAGAAGGCTTGAGCGAAAGCGCTTCAAAAGATGCAAAGTATGTACTTAACTTTATCGCAATGAACAGTCAGATTCCGTTTCCGCCAAAGGTAATGGCTGCGGTTGCAAGATGTTTTGTTAAGGGAGTAAATCCGGTTAAGCTTACTGCGATGTATGAGAAATATGTTAACTCATGGAGAAAACAGAAAAACGTATTTAAGTTTGAAGCAATCAAAGACGGAAAAGTTGTAAAGACTGTTTACAAAGGTCAGAGCGACGAAGTGAAACTCAGAGCTGTAAGTTCCACTCAAAAACTTCAGATCTCAAAATCATATGACGCCGCCGTAATCCGAATCGCAGCTACAGACAAATACGACAATGTCCTCACATATTTTTCAGAACCTGTAAAACTTACTGCAGCCGGAGCGATCGCACTTATCGGTCCAGACATCGTTCCATTGCGTGGCGGCTATACCGGAACATTCGTAAAGACAACCGGTAAAAAAGGAAAAGGCCTTCTTACAATCGAATGCCGCGGAATGACAAAGAAAATCGAGTTCATCGTTGAGTAAACGCGCGGGTATTACTAGAGACACTCGTATTGCCGCGCGGGTCTAAACTTTTGCTTTATTGCAATTTTGTCTTAAAAGGTGTAGTTTTTTCGCATGAGTGAAATTAAAGCGCGTGGTGAATTGTCCATGCTTAAACTGACTGTTCCGCTTGCGATGGAACAGGTTTTCAGAATCTTAATCGCGTCAGTTGATACATTTATGCTAAGCTCTTTTTCTGAGAAAGCTGTAGCAGGTGTCGGTGTCGTTGCCCAGTGGTCATTCTTTTTGAACATTCTTTTTTCGGTAATCGTAACCGGAACTACGATTGTTCTTGCTCAGTATCTTGGTGCAGAAAAATCTGACGATGAGTTAAATTCTGTTGCTCAGTCAAGCACTGTCATGGTTACTTTGATTTCAATCATAATGACAGCTGTCGTTCTTATTTTTACAAAGCCTCTTTTAAACTGTTATACTCTCGAAACAGAAGTAAGACAGTCCGCAAATGATTACTTTATTATTTATGGTGGAATTTGTGCATTCTTCTGTGCGTTCAGTTTGCTGCAGTCTGGTATTTTGCGTTCGTATGGTTATACAAAAGAAGCTTTGTATGTAACTATCATTGCAAATCTTGTGAACGTAATCGGTAATGCAATTTCAATTTATGGTGATAGAATCGGGCTTCCTGTTTTTGGTGTTAAAGGTGTTGCGTGGTCATCTGGAATTTCGATGATCGTGTCATGCATTCTTTTACAGGTTATCATTATGTCTAAAAAAGACATTAAGTTTAATCTCAGAAAACTTTTCTCAGTTAATGTAAAGTATTACAAAATAATTTTAAATGTCGGTGTGCCTACAGCAGGTGAAAGCCTTTCATACAATACAGCGCAGATTTTTTCGATGGCAATGATTACAACTCTCGGAACTTGTGCGATGAATGCTCAGATCTATACTCAGACAATCATCCGTTTTGCATATGCAATTGCAATCGCAATGAGCAGTGCAACTCAGATTAAAGTCGGATATCTTGTCGGTGCACACCAGAGTGATGTTGCTTACAGAAAAGTTTACCGTTACTGGATTGCATCCGTAGGCTTTTCTTTGAGCCTTGTTGCAGTCTGTAATCTGATTAAAACTCCTGTCATCAGTTTGTTTACTCAAAATCCTGAAACTGCTGCTCTTGTCGTAAGCCTTTTACTTGTATCGTTCTACATTGAGTTTGGTCGTACAATGAATCTTATTTTCATTGGAGCTTTGAAAGGATCAGGCGACGTAATGTTCCCGGTTTTGTATGGAATTGTTTCGATGTGGGCTATTATCGTAGGACTTGGTGCTTTCTTGGGATTAGGTTTGAAACTTGGAATCGTCGGCTTCTGGCTTGCTACAGGCACTGAAGAAACAACACGAGGAATCGTGATGTTCTTCAGATGGAAGAGCAAGCGCTGGCAGCGACACGCCTTAGTCTAAGAAGTTTGAAAGCTCTGTTACGAGGCGGTGAACGTCTTCTGCAGTGATTTCGCAGAGATATTCGTTTTCAGAACAGATGCAGAGTTTTTCTGAACCGAGATCTGCTTTTAACTGATAAAGGTCAACTTTGATTTCTTTTTCTGCTGCATAAATTGTAATCGAGTAGTAGCGTGAATCATCAAGCTGTGAATCACTTACATTGAAATCTGTGAGCCATTTTGATGCTGTGAGTTCTGTGATTGAGTTTACCCAGTTCTGGAACTTTGCAGAATTGAAAGATGATGTATCTGCATTGTTGTCGGCAGCTGTAACATTCCACTTAAAATCTGCCATCTCACCGGCTTTTTCTGCAGTAAATGTTCCTGATGGGGAATATGTTACTGCGATTTTGTAGATGTCACTTGCAGTTGTAGTGTAGAGCGTCATATCAAGAAGTTCTTTTTCTGAAACAGAAAAATATTCGTTGAGGTTTGATGAAACGAGAAGAATTTCTTTTGAATCGTTTAACTGGATGTAAGTCTGGTTTCCTGTTGTAGAAGTTTTTCCGATTGTGAGTTTTACGATTTTCTTGCTGTCTGCAGAATAGCCTTCGACTGTAATTGCAGAAGTGAGTCCGTATTTTTCAAAGTCAGCTTCGGTTGGTTTTTTGTTTACTGAATCGATGACTTTTACAGAAGAGAGTGTAGAGCAGAGAGTTTTTGTGAGCTCTGTTTTTGCAGGAAGGTTATCGTTGATAAGCCAGTTGTCTTCGTTTTTAGAAAGATTGAGTTTTCCCTTGCTGTTTATGATTTCAATTTTTGTAATTTCACCTTTGACTTTTACTTCAGTGATTTTTCCGCGAGAAGCAAAAACAAGCTGAAAAAAGTATGTTACTGCAAGAACTGCGATAAGGCTAAGTAAGAATATCTTTCGTTTAGTCATTTTCATTTTCTCCTTTTACTTTTTTGTCTACATCCTTTTTTGAAATAGTTCTTTCATCGTCAGGATTGTATTTCTGATGTATGAGATAGCGTCTTGTATTTCTGATTCTTGAAGCGATGAAACCGATTAAAGCAACGATTACAGCAGGTCCGAACATGTTGAGAAGCTGAATGATAAGTGCGTAAATCGGGCTCTTGATCTGAATGAGGTCACGGCATTTTCCTTTTGTACGCATTGTACAGAAGTCAGCAGCACCGTTTGCATAGTCGACTGTGTTGCGGAGGAATAGTGCGAGCGGTGTAGATGTTTCCTGAGTTACGATGTCATCAGATGTGATTACTCCAGAGCTTACTACGACGATTCTGGCGTTTATATCTGATTTTAATTTTCCTTCGAGAAGTACTGCAACGTTTTCTGATTTCATTTTAGATTTGTCTGCAGGAGGCATAAGATATGCCGGATGAAGAATGATGTTTGAATTCTGAGTCCATGAGTATTTTGATGTCTTTGCAAGAACTGTAAGCTTGCAGTCAGTTTTGTTTTCTGCTTCTGTTACATCAATCGGTGAGTTTGCAAGAACAAGAACGCCGTCGAGATTTTTAGAAATTTCATTGTGCTGGTCGAGGTTCTTTTTAGAAATGACCGGAGCCCAGTTAAATTTCTGTTTTCCCCACATTGAATTCTGTTCGTGGCATTTGTCGTCAAATACCATTGAGTTTTCAATCTTGATTCCGTATTTTGAAAGGTATTCAATGATGCCGCTCTGATTTGGAACGTATTCTGGTGGCTGCTGCATATTTTCAGAAGGGATTTCTTCAAGTCCTCCTGCAAATACAACAAGTGAACCGCCTCTTGCGATGAATGAATCAAGTTTTTCAAACTCTGCGTCAGAGAATGATGTAAGCGGATTGTTGATGATGATTGTATTCAAATCTGCAGGAACATCTTCATTTGAAAGATTAATCTGTCTGATTGTGTAAATGTCTGAAAGAAGATTGTAAAAATTCTGACAGCCGGCATCTCTTGTTGTCATCGCATACTGGTTTGTCTGAAGTTTTGTTTCTTCGTGACCTGTGAGGTATCCGATTGTAAAGAGTGTTTCAGAATTGTTTTCCTGTGCTGAAATGATTTTTGAAATTGTTGTTGTAATCTTGTATTCAATGTCGTCAGTTGATTTGATTGAATCGAGAGTTGCAATGTAGTCACCGTATGTGATTACGATTCCCATCCATGCAAGCTGAGAAGAAGTCTGTGTTGTTTCGATTTTGTTAATCTGAACAGGTCCAAGTCCAAACTCAGAAGCGATTTTCTGGTGTTCCTGCTTGCTTATGTTGTAAACCTGGTATGAGAAATACTTTGAGCCGTTTGCTTTGTATTCTACGAGAAGGTCTGATACATACTGTGGAATGATGTTGTATGGTTCAGGAAGGTTTGATGAGAAGAATGCTTTTACTGAAAGAGGTGCGTCGATGTGTTTTACGACATCTTTACTTGCTTTTGAAATTGAATACTGTTTTGATCTTGTTAAATCGACATGCATAAAGCCACGGATGCTTACAAGATTCAAAAGGATGAGTGCGATGATTAATAATACTCTGTCGCTTGAAGGCTTTTTTAACCAGTTGATAAATGATTTCATGTTCTCTGCCTCCTATCTTCTTCTTGATTCCTGAACGCGAATCGTTGCAAGAATAAAAAGTACTGTTAAAGTTAAAAAGTAAACAAAATCTCTCGTATCAAGAATTCCTCGTGCAATCGATGAGAAGTGCGGGAATATTGCAAAGAACGAAAGAACTTTTACAGCTTCGCCCGGTAAGAAGAAAAGAAGAACGTGAAGAAATACGAGTACGAAGTTGATTATAAGTGCGATGAAAAGTGAAATGAGCTGGTTTCTTGAAATCGAAGATGCGAAAATTCCAATTGCAGAAAAAGCTGCACATAAAACGATTGCTCCGATGTAACCGCCGATTACAGGACCGTAATCAGGTTTACCGAAACACAAAAGTGTTGCAGCATAAAGCAAAGTAGGAATGAGCATTGCAGCGCTTGTAATCCAGCTTGCAAAGAATTTTCCAAGCACTACCTGAGTTTCTGTTACAGGAAGTGTCATCAATGTTTCAATGCTTCCAGATTTCTGTTCTTCTGCAAACTGTCTCATTGTAATTGCAGGAATTGTGAATGCGAAGAAAATCGGAAGGTTAGAGAAGAAGCTTCTCAATTCTACTCTCTGGTTGTGAAAGAATGTTAAGTAAAAAGAAATGCCTGTGATGAGAGTAAAAATAATTGTTACAAGGTATGAAACTACGCTTGTGTAATATGATTTGAGTTCTCGTTTTGTGATTACAGAAACGATGTTGTTTTTGCTTTTCATTTGTTATCTCCATTTGTATTCTGAGTTAAGATATGGAAGATATCTTCGAGACTGTTCTTTACAGTTGTCATTTCGTAAAGAACCCATTTGTTTTTAACAATCAGTTTGAAAATCTGTTCACGGATTTCTGTAGTTCCGTTTATGTTGATTGTAATGCCTACAGATGAACGTGTTGGTTTTGTAAAGGCATCAGTTCGTTTTACGACAGATGCAATTTCATCAAACTGACCAAAGATTTTCTTTGCATCTGCAAATGTGCATCCGTCGAGAATGAGGTTGATTGCAACTTTTTCACCGAATTGTTCTTTAAGTTTATTTGTCGGACTGTCTGCTACGAGCTTGCCGCCTGAGATGATGATTACCCTGTCGCAGATGCTTTCAACTTCCTGAAGGATATGTGTAGAAATAATTACTGTTCTTGTTTTACCGATTTCTCTGATGAGCGAGCGTACTTCTTCAATCTGGTTAGGATCGAGACCGCTTGTCGGTTCATCGAGAATTAAGATTTCAGGATCATTGATGAGTGCGTGTGCAAGACCGACTCTCTGTTTGTATCCGCGTGAAAGGTCTGAAATATTTTTGTGCATTACTTCGCGAAGACCGCATGTATCGCAAAGGTATGTAATCTTTGTTTCCGGATTCTGACCGTGCATCTGACAGAGATAGTTGAGGTAATCTTCAACAATCATCTCTGAATAAAGCGGTGCACTTTCAGGCATGTAACCGATTTTAGATTTAGCGGCTACTATATCATCGTTAATATTCTGTCCGTCGATTGAAATCTCTCCTGAAGTCATTCCCCAGAAGCCTGTAATCATTCGCATTGTTGTTGTCTTTCCGGCTCCGTTTGGTCCGAGAAGTCCGACAATTTCTCCGGTTGAAATTTCAAAGCTGACATCGTCGACAGCTTTAAAATTACCGAAGTATTTTGATACATGAGAAACTTTTATCATAAAAACTTCCTTTTATAATTTTTACGGTTTTAATTCTATTTTTTTACCCTGCGATTTCAAGATGCGCTGGATTGCGTACTTTCCTGTTACGAGCGCAACAGGTACACCGCCTGGCAGCATTAACCATTGTCCGGCTAAAAAAAGATTTTTGATGCCTTTTACGACACCAGGAACGTTTGTGAGGTTTGGACTTTTTTTAGTTGTAATGAATGTCATGTAAACACCGCGGTATGCATTGCAGTATCTGTTGTAAGTGTACGGTGTCCAGATATCAAGTAACTTGAGTTTTCCTTTTGTAAATGGAAAGTGCTCTTCGATTGCTTTCTGAATGTCTTCTGCAGCTTTCCGCTTTTCTGCATCATAGCGTGCTTTGTCTGTGTTGTATAATTTTTCCCAATAGAGATATTCGTTTTCCGGTTCGAGAATTTTTACCTGAACGAGACTTTTGCCTTCAGGTACTTTTGTTTTTTCGAATGAATAGTTTTTGATGTTCATTCGTGTGATTTTTCTTCCTGCAAGATTAAATCCTTCGCAGTCAAAGAAAGTTCTTCCACCGATTTCTTTTGTCTGCATGTCTAAACTGAATGCAGCGTGAAAACTAGATCCGAGCGGATTGTTTTTCGGGTCGTCGTAAGATTTTTTAAGTTTTGATGGAATGTAACGGTTGCCGTCGTCGAGTAATTTTTCAAACGTGTGGTATGTGTCAGTTGCGCTGATTACGTAATCTGCTTTTACGAAAGTACCGTCTTCGAGAAGAATGCCTGTTGTCTTTTTATTTTCAACTACGATTTTCTTTACGTTAGTATTGCATACGAGAGTTCCGCCGAGATTTTTGTAGCGGTCTGCCATTCGAAGCATTGCAGCAAGAGATCCGCCGACAGGAACTCCGCCGCCGCCAGATGAAATTGTTCCGTATGCTGTGATGAAAAGGTGAGCAAGGTAATCGCGAGGCATGTAATCCATTACCATCTTTTTCAAAAGAGGGTGTTTAAATTTATCTGCGAGGTCACCGACACTCATTCTTCCGTATTTCATGATTACTGGAAGCATTTTGAACATCTTTAATCCCATCTGGGTAAGTTCAAAAAGATTCATCATGTCGAGAGGTTTTTTGCATGGAACTTCGAGATTTTCTGAAAGCTTTACATGCTTGAAAAAGTTTTTGATTATGCGTTTGTCCTGAGGTGAGAGTTCGAGCATTTCTTTTTCTGCACGCTCGAGGTCTCTCCAGAGATAGACAGCCTCGCCGTTCATCTCTGATTTATAAAAATAGTCATGCTGATGAATCTCGATTCCGTCTGCACAGATGCCGCTGTCTTTCCATATGTCCCAGAGATCGTATCCCTCTTTTGCACATGTCATCCAGCAGATGCAGTTGTCGATATAATGACCTTCACGCATCCATCCAGTGCACTGACCACCAGGAACTGCGTGCTTTTCATAAACTACAGATTCAAATCCGGCTTTTTGCGCATAAATACCAGCGCTCAAGCCTGCGATTCCACCACCAATAATAACTACTTTTTGTGACATAAATTATTTTCTCTTTCCAAACAAGCGGAGTAAATTAATAAAGATATTGATAAAGTCGAGGTAAAGTTCGAGGGCTCCGATAACTGCGACTTTTTTATAACCGTCAGTTCCGTCTGCGTATTGAGCAACATTCAAGATGCGCTGTGTATCATAAGCTGTGAGGCCTACGAAGATTCCGACAGAAATGATGCTTAAAATCCAGTCGAGTTTATTGCTCTTGAAAAGAATGTTCAGAAGTGAAGCTACAATTACACCGATTAAAGCCATTGTAAGATAACGGCCTGCAGAGCGCAAATCAGATTGTGTGGTAAATCCGTAGATTGTCATTCCTAAGAACATGAGTGAAGTAATTAAAAATATCTTGTAAATTGAAGTGATATCAAATACTAAGAAATAAACTGAAAAAGATACACCGTTGAGGACTGAGTACAGTATGAAAAGGATAAATGCACCTGCTGAATTAAGCTTTGAAATGCATCCGCTGAGGATGAAAACTACGGCAAGTTCACCAATGATGGCAGTCCAGATAATCTGTTTGAAATTGACAGCGAAAAAGTTTCGGAAAGCATCGTAATTCAATTGCACATACTGTGAAATTCCAAAGGCAACTGCACCTGTAATTGCAAGTGCAAACATCATTCTCAAATAAACGCCAGCTATAAATCTACGCTGAATCTCAGGCTGAGCCTGGGCTAATGTAATACTTCTCATACTGTTAATATTAATTTAATTAGGGCGTACCGTCAACATTCGGGCAAAATGGCCCAGAACAGAGTCTTGCTAATAACTAAATTCCACTATAAAATAGAAGAATATGAAAAAAATAATACCGGCATTGTTCGTAATTGTAGCAGCAGCTCTGGCTATCGTATTTTTTAGCCGTAAAACTATATCAAAAACTGACTCAGAAAACGTTCCTTCACTTGTAACGGCAGACTCTCAGAAAAAAGAGAGCACAAATGAAGAACATAACGTTACTATTGTAGAAGAAAATACACCGACTTCATTTTTGACTCTCAAAGAAGACGAAACTCTTTTGAGCTCAATGGGAATCGACTTGAACGATGATAACCTTGATGATGAAATTCTCATCATTAAGAAATCTGCAAAACCAAATCTTTTCATCGTTATTGGTATCTATAATCCTAATTCAAAAAATTATGTCCGTGCAACAGAAATCGAAACAGAAGTAACTCAGTTTAGATCGTTTTCATACAACGGACTTGATATAACTGGTGAACATAAGACTGCACTTGTTTATCAGGGATTTACAGAAAACGGATCATCAGTTTTGCAGATGTTCTTCTGTCACGGAAACGCAGACAATTTCTTTCTCAGTAAAATCGGTGACTTTAAATCAGACGGAACAATTTTTATTCAGCAGTATAACCGAACAGATACTTATGAACTTGCAGAGAGTACTGGAAAATCATTCCCGGTTTGGGTTTACTCTTCTGACCCGACAGAGAAAGGTGATTCATTGAGTCAGCTTCAGATTGAATACGACTGGAATGCAACTCTCAGAAAATATGTTCAGGTAAGACAGATTAAAGTAACAGGACAGAATCTTGCAGCAAAAGAACTTGCAAAGATTCAGGATGGAACTGTAAAAACTTTTGCTGATTATCTTGATGGTCTCTGGTATCAGACTTCGAGCGAAGACGGTTCAATCAGATATATTTATTTTGATTATCCAAATAATGAAGTAATCTTTCTTGAAGGTGATACTCAGGAAGTTTACACATGGCTTTCAAGTACACTTTATAAAAACGGTATCTATCTTTCGACTGCAAACATTTCAATCGAAAACCTCGGCCGCCGCTTTGCAGTTACTTTGACAGACATCGATCAGGTCAGAATCCGTGCTTACGATGACGTACGAATGCATATCGGTGCAGACAACCTCTGGGACGGTCTTTACAAAAAACTTAACGATGCAAAAACATTTTTACCGCAGGATAAAGACAACACTCCTGTTGATGAAATCGTTTCAGCGCTTGAAGAAAATACTTTGTGGTACACAGCAGACGGTGCAAGTTTTGTTTTCAAAGGCGATACATACGCAATCTCAACAGAAAGCTTTAACGAAACTGGAATTATCGCGCTTTCGATGATCGATGGTCAGACTGTAATTCAGTTTAACCCGAAAGAAAGCATGAAATATATTGGTGATTCGTATCTGATTGGTTTTAAGGAAACACCGCGTCAGGTTAAGCTTAAGAATGGAAAAACTAAGACAGTTTACGATAAAGACAAAAAGATACTTATTCTTAAACCTGCAGTGATTCTTGCTGCTGCAGTAAATGAAACTTCTGGAAAAGTATTGATGCTCAATGCAGAGGTAGAATAAAAAAGTTTCGGAGTAAAGGACATCGATGGAAGAGTTTGGAAAAGTTGATGATTTATTTGAAGAAGTAGAATCATTAGAAGAATTTCTCGGACCTGCAGACGAAGAAGAAAGTCTTGATTTACTTGAAGACGAACTTACTTCGCTCGAAGAAGAAGTAGAATCCCTCGAACCAATTGAAGACGAACTCGGAAAAACATTATACATTCCAAAATCATGCCTTGATGCAGGACAGATAATAAAAATCTTACGACGAATGCTTCGCGACATGAGCCCTAAATACATCGACATTGCAGAAAGAACTGCATACTGTTCAGTAAAACTTTTTGACTATCTTAAACTTCACGACAAACTCGACATCAACATCGACAGAAATAAATTAATTCTTCTTTCAGTTTTGTTTTCAATCGGCGGTTACAAAGATCTTACTCAGCTTGTCGGCGAAGAAGAACCTCAGTCAAAAGTTCCGCATCTGTTTTTGTATTCATATCTCTTCTTGAAAAATCTTACGCCGCTCAGAGAAACTTCTGAAGCAGTTCTTCTTTACAACTACAATTACGGTGATGCACTTTCACTCAACAGTCCTTACATCGAATATGCTTCTTTGATTTTTACCTGCATGCGTATCTGCATTCAGCTCAGAAAGACAAAATATGTATTCGATGAAAATACACTTGATAAAGAATTTATTGCTCAGTGTAAAAAAGCTTACAATCCGATGTATGTAGATCTCTTTATCGAAGCAAATCAGAACAACGCAATCACTTCAAAACTTGAATCCAGCAGATATTATTATCTTCTTGATGAGTACTGCGATTCATTGACATTTAATTATGACGAAACCTTCATGCTCTTAAAAATGATGATCTACACAATCGACTTTGTGTCGACATCAACCGTAACTCACATTTTGAGCACTTCATTCCACTCGACAGAAATCTGTCAGATAGAACATCTTTCAGATGAAGAAACAGATGAAGTTTTTACAGCAGCCGTTCTGCACGACATCGGAAAAATGGCAATTGATGTTTCGATTCTTGAAGGTGCAGGAAAATTAACTGACGAAGAAATGAACAAGATGCGTTCACATGTTGAGCGCGGAGAAAAAATATTCCGTGGAATTACGACAGATAAAATAGCAGACATTGCAAGTCGTCATCACGAAACTCTCAACGGTTCCGGATATCCGAAAAAACTTTCCGGTGATGACCTCACATTTCAGGACCGCATTCTCACAGTTGCCGACATCCTTTCTGCCCTTACAGACCCTCGAACATACAAGCCGTCTTTCCCGAAAGAAAAAACTCTTTCAATCATGCAGTCGATGGTCGAAGAACAGAAACTCGATCCGAAAATCTTTGAAGATGTCAAAAACTCATACGACCAGATTGTTGCCCATACAGAAACCCGCCGCCCGATGCTTACGACAAATCTTGGTCAGGTAATCATCGGCTTTATTTCCCTTCAGGAATGTAAGTCAGTTCCGGCACTTTTCAGGGCAATCAGACAGGAGTCCGCTTTTTAGCAAATTCCACTTTACTATTTACAGAAAGTACTATAT
>JAGHSB010000098.1 GCA_018066075.1 Candidatus Treponema scatequi | reverse complement strand
CAACATCGTTTTTACCTTATGTTTAATTATATAACACAAAATTGCACGGCGCAAGAAAAAATACTTTTACACGAATGACAGTTATATTCAAGTGAGATTAGTTTTAAATTCAACAGCAATAAAAGCACACTAAACATATAGATACTATACAAAAATTGTGCTATAACTTAATCATTGGAAGTGCCTGATTCCCAAGCGGCGTCTCCCGTACTCAATCGACTATATAACACATAGTAACTATATCGTCAATTTTCAAAAACAAAAAACGGCACGGCGCAATAAAAAAATATTTTTACACTTCAAAAAGTTTCGATTGCGGTTATTTTTTTTCTTTCAATCTTATGCTAATTCTTCCGCAGCCATTACCCACGCATCGTTCAATTCTTCGAGCTGTTTTTCTTTCTGCGTAATTTCTGTCTGCACAGCTTTTGCTTTTTCGCCGTTTGAGTAAACCTGGGGGTCAGACATTTTATTCTGAAGAGAAGAAAGTTCTTCTTCGACTTTTGCAATTTCTGCTTCGAGGCGCGCGACTTCTTTTTCTTTCTTGCGTTTTTCTGCTTCGAGTTTCTTCTGTTCTTCCCAGCTGAGCGCGCCGGCACTTTTTGAAGTGGAATCTGACGCAGAAGAGTTTTTAGAAACAGGACTGCTGTTTTGAGAAGATGTCTGCTGAGATGTGGAAGCGTTTTTAGAAGTTCCACCTGCATTTGATTTTGCAGCACCATTGACGGTACCTGAATTATAGTCACCTACTACGCCGGCTTCTTCGTCTGCTAGGCGCTGCATGTAATATTCGTAGTCGCCTTTGAAGTTGCGGAATTTTCCCGGAGTAAGTTCGAGAACGCGGGTTGCAAGGTCGCCGATAAATCCGCGGTCGTGGCTTACAAAAATTGCGGTTCCGCCAAAGTCTTTGATTGCATTCAAGAGTACGTCTTTTGAATGCATGTCGAGATGGTTTGTAGGTTCGTCGAGAATCAAAAGATTTACCGGGCGGAGAAGCAATGTTAAAAGTGCAACGCGAGTTTTTTCTCCACCTGAAAGAACATCAAGTGATTTATTTACATCGTCACCGCGGAACAGGAATGCTCCGAGCATGTCGCGTACTTTTGGAATTAACTCAAGCGGCGCAATGTTTTCGATATGTTCGAGAACTGATTCAGAGCCGCAGATTGTTTCTGCATTATCCTGAGAAAAGTATCCGATTGAAACGCCGCTTCCAAGTTCGATGTTACCTGAAAAATCTTTATCAACACCTGCAATGATTCTGAGCAATGTTGATTTTCCGGCACCGTTATGACCTGCAACAACAAGACGCTCGCCTTTTTCAACAAGCAGTTCAAGATTATCAAGAACATTACGAGTTCCATCGTAAGACTTTTTAATCTCTGACATTCTAAGGACAATGTTTCCGGAATGAGGAGCCGGTGGAAATTTAAAATGAATCTTTTTCAAGCTTTCAGGAATTTCAATTTTGTTTGCAAGAAGTTTATCAAGCATCTTCTGTCTTTCCTGAGCCTGCGCTGCTTTTGTTGCTTTATATCCGAAGCGGTTAATAAAATCTTCAAGGTGATGAATTTCTTCCTGCTGCTTTTCGTATTCTGCCATCAAAGTCGCAAGTTCTACTTCGCGGACTTTTTCGTAATGAGAAAAGTTTCCTGGATATGATTTTAAATCTCCGCCAAAAAGTTCGTAAACTTCATTAATTGTTACATCAAGAAAATAGCGGTCATGACTTACAAGCAAAAAACCGCCTTTGTAATTTTTCAAAAATACTTCAAGCCAGTTTCTTGCTTCGATATCAAGATAGTTTGTCGGTTCATCGAGCAAAAGAATGTCAGGATTCTGCATCAATGCTTTTGCAAGCGCAATCCTCATCTGCCATCCGCCTGAAAATTCTTCAGTGCGTTTCGTAAAATCTTCGCGCGAAAATCCAAGACCAAGCAGAACGCTTTCTGCCTGAGCCTGTCTTCTGTACCAGCCTGAGTCTTCAAGCTTTGCAAGAAGTTCTGCGTGACGTTCTACTAAAAAACTTGTCTGTGATGAATTGTCACCTGATGTTTTCAATTTTTCACCGAGGTCATCAATTTCTTTCTGTAAGTCGTAACCAAATTGAAAAGCTTTGTCAGCTTCTTCCAAAAGTGTAGAACCGTGATGAGTTAAACCTGACTGAGGAAGATATGCGATGCGTGTATCTTTCTGAACGATTCTTTCACCGCTGTCTGGAGTCTGAAGACCTGCCATGATTTTAATCAATGTAGATTTTCCGGCTCCGTTTGCTCCAGTCAATGCAACTTTACTTCCTGTTGCAAGATTGACAGAGACATCTTTGAGAATATCCCTGTCACCGAATGCGAGTGATACTTTTGAAAACTGAACAAATGCCATAACTATTTATTGAAGAACAAAACAGTTGGATTTGATGAACGAGTGATTGCAAAATTATTCTTGAAACACATTTCATCAAGAGTTTCAAGATTCAAACCGTCATTTGAAAGTTTGTAAAGGAAGTTGATTTCTTCTGCATCTCCATCAAACTTGAAAGTCAAAACTCCGTCATAATTTGCACGAAGATCTTTTCCAAGAAGATATTTAATGCTTACAGTTCCTCTTCCTTTTGCAGAAGAAGGTACTACAGACGGAACGAGCAATGAGAAGCCGTTCCATGTAAATGTCCTTCCAGAATTGAAAACGAGCTGTCCGTAGTTCTGTGAATCAAATGAAGTAACTTTGTACAATTCTTCCATGAGATTATTTCTGCGGTCTCTTTCTTTTTCAAGGATTTCATCGAGATCGATGTCGTCACTCAAAGTAATAAAGCTGTATGCTTCCTGTGTTCCATCGTGACCTGAATAGTTAACTGTGATGTTGTCTTTATTCTTGATGATGATTGTAAATGGTGTTGCGATGAGAGTGTATGTGTTGTCACGAATCATATCAGCACCTGCATAAGATGCACTGTGATATTTTTCAGGAAGATTAACAGCAACTTTACCAGATTTAATGCCTGTATCAAATCCGAATGAAAGTTTCATTGTTTCAAGATCGATTGTATTGTCATTCAAGAGACGGGCATAATAATCAGGATACCATTTTGCTTCGAGAATCTGATTGAGGAGAGTATCGTCATTTGAAATCTGCTTTTCTTCGATTTCTCCACCGATAACTTTTCCTTCTGCATCAGTTTCAAAAAGAGAAAGATTATACGAGAAGCACCATCCTTTCGAACCGCCTTCTGTCAAAACACAGAGCCAGTCACCAGGAAGTTTTTTATTTTTACCGATCATTACATCCTGACCGTTACCTTTGAACAATACTTTTACAATTTCATCTTTATGAAGACGATAAACCTGTCTTGCAGTGTTTACAGGTTCTTCACGAACAGGAAGTCCGTCGACCTTAATTTTTGCGTACTGATGAATATATTCGAGATAAGGTTCAAACGCTTTGACAGCCTTTTTCTTTGAAGAAGGCTTTGTTACCTGCCAGAAAGGAAGGTTAAACTTATCTCTTGTTCCAGGAACACCAACAATATATGTATGTGTGATATTTGATTTGTAATAAAGCTTTAACAAAGTTCCATCCTGAATATTATGTTCAGGGCAGTCCCACAAAAGAGTTGCATAGCCAAGCGAACGACGGCATGAGCTGAGTGATAAAGTTAATAAACAGATAAATCCAAATACAAAAAATTTACGTAATTTCATAGTGTCTATTTTACCAAATTTCCACTAATTATCCAATATACTGCGCAAAAGTCGCGGTCGGGCAAATTCCACCAGAAAAACCAAAAAACAGGCCTCCGGATGAGAAATCTCTTAATTTACACCCATCCCCCGATTTCACTATAATAGAAACATGAGTACACAAAAAACAATTCCAAACCGCAGCGACGTTCCCGCTTCTGACAAATGGGACTTAACATCACTTTTCAAAACTGACGACGACTGGGAAAAAGCCCTCGCCTCAATCGAACCACTCGCAGCCGAAATCGCACAGTTCAAAGGCAAGCTCGGATCTTCCAAAGAAACACTTTTGAAAGCCCTCACAAAATATTCAGAGCTCTGGCAGACAGCAGAAATCGTAGAAAACTATGCAAGCCTTCAGCACAACGCTGACGAAGGTGACCAGAGTGCAGTAAACAAAGAAGGACGCGCTCAGATGGCAGTCGTAAAAGCTTCGAGTGAGCTTTCGTTTTTTGATTCTGAGATTACTGCTATTGATGATGGTATTTTACAGAACTGGATTTCAACTCCAGAGTTTGCAGACTATAAGATTTACATTCAAAAGCTTTTGCATTTAAAACCATACATCCTTTCTGAAAAAGAAGAACGCATTTTAGCACTTCAGTCAGAATCATCTGAAACTGCATACAAGACTTTCAGCATTCTCGAAAATCTTGAACTCGACTTCGGAACAATCGACGTCGACGGCGTTGCAACTCCTTTGACACAGACAACATGGAGTCAGTTTTTGAAAAATCCTGACCGCAACGTCAGAAAAGCAGCTTACGAAAGATTTTACGGTGTATTTGAAAAACACGAAAACACACTCGCATCACTTTATGCCGGAAGCGTAAACCAGGACATCTTTGAAACACGCGCACGCGGATACAATTCTGCACTCGAACACGCACTCTATTCAAACAAAGTTCCTGTCGAAGTTTACAAAAACTTAATCGATACAGTTCACAAAAACTTTGACACACTTCACAGATATTACCGCGTATTTCAGAAAGCACTCGGAACACCAGACCTTCGTCACTACGATGTTTACATGCCTTTCACAAAAGACATCACTACACACACAACTTACAACGAAGCAGTAGAAATCTGCCGCAATGCACTTGCCCCACTCGGAAAAGATTACACAGACATTCTATGTGACGGACTTAAAAACGGATGGGTTGACCGTTACGAAAACAAAGGAAAAAGATCAGGCGCATTCTCAAGCGGATGCTTCACAGGTTATCCGTACATTCTTTTGAATTACAAAGAAGATGTAATCAGAGACGTATTTACAATGGCTCACGAAGGCGGACACTCAATGCACTCGTGGTACTCAAGCCACAACAATCCGTTCATGCATTACAATTACACAATCTTTGAAGCAGAAGTTGCATCGACATTCAACGAAGAACTCGTATTCCAGTATCTTTTGAAAAATGCAAAGACAAAAGAAGAAAAGATTTACTACCTTTCAATGCGCGCCGGAGACATTCTTGCAACACTTCATCGTCAGACAATGTTTGCCGAATACGAACTCAAAGCCCACGAACTTGTCGAAAGCGGTACTCCTCTTTCTGCAGAAGTTTTGCGTGGAATTTACAAAGACCTTTTGACTCAGTATTTTGGCCCTGCAATGACTTTCGAAGAAAACTCAGACATGGAGGGCTTGAGAATTCCACACTTCTATTCTGCTTTCTACGTTTACAAATACGCAACAGGAATCTCAGCAGCCATGGCACTTGCAGACCGCGTAACAAACGGCGGAGACAAAGAACGCGAAGACTACTTCAAATTCTTAAAGTCAGGCGGCTCGCGCTACCCGATCGAATCGCTCAAAGTTGCAGGAGTCGACATGTCAAAAACTGAGCCGATTCAGAAAGCTCTCGATAAATTTGCCGAAATCGTCGACGAACTCGAAAAACTTGTCTGATATCTGAAACCTGATAAATTGCTTTTTATATAGTAAAAAACATTAAAGTTTAGCAGTTTTTTGCCGATAATGAATGATAAGAATACTATTCAAAATTTTTTAAAGTAATACTTCATAAGGAGGAGTTAGCTGTGAACAAAAAAGA
>JAGHSB010000207.1 GCA_018066075.1 Candidatus Treponema scatequi | reverse complement strand
TCCTAATTCCTAATTCCTAATTCCTAATTTCCAATTCCCAATTCCTAATTATCTTATTTAACAACAAGGTTAACAAGTTTGTCCTTGACGATAATGCATTTTACGATTTCAAAACCGTCTGTAAACTTTTTAACTCCGTCGCGAGAAAGGGCAGTCTCTTTAAGAACATCATCTGCTGTGCCTGGAGCGGCTTCGAAAGTATCGCGTTTTTTGCCGTTTACCATTACGACAATAGTTTTGGCATCGTCTTTGAGGTGGTCTTCGTTGAAAGTTGGCCACTGAACGTATGCGATAGATTCTGAGTTTCCGAGTTTCTGCCAGAGTTCTTCGCCGAGGTGAGGTGCGTAAGGGGAGAGAACTTTTACAAAGTCTGTCCACATTGCGCGTGGGATAGAATCGAGCTTTGAAACTTCGTTGATGAAAATCATCATCTGAGAAATTGCTGTGTTAAAGTTGAGGCTTGATGTGTCGTCTGTTACCTTTTTGATTGTCTGTGCAAAAGTTTTGCGGGCTGCAATCAATGCTTTGTCTTCGAGGTGACCTGTGATGTCGATGTCGCTGAGAGGTTTTTCAGAAACGGCCCATACTTTTTCCAAGAAACGGTGAATGCCGACGATTCCCTGGGTGGCCCATGGTTTACTCATTGTCAATGGTCCCATGAACATTTCGTACATGCGGACAGAGTCTGCACCGTATGCTTTGATTTCGTCATCAGGGTTTACGACGTTCTTCAAAGATTTTGACATCTTTGCAACAACCTGTTCAAGTTTTTCGCCAGTTGCTTTTTCGTACCAGGCACCGTCTTCTTTCTGTTCAACTTCATCAACTGGAACGAGAGTCTTGTTCTGTCTCTGATATGCAAATGATGTAATCATTCCCTGGTTGATGAGGCGCTGGAATGGTTCTTTTGTTGTTACAACACCGATGTCGTAAAGAACTTTGTGCCAGAAGCGTGCATACAAAAGATGGAGAACAGCGTGTTCTGCACCACCGATGTAGAGGTCAACAGGCATCCAGTATTTTTCTGCTTTCTCTGAACAGAATGCTTTATCATTTTTCGGGTCGAGGTATCTTAAGTAGTACCAGCATGAACCACCCCACTGAGGCATTGTGTTTGTTTCGCGTTTTGCATCTTTACCGCACTTTGGACATTTGCAGTTAACCCACGAGTCGATTGCAGCAAGAGGAGATTCACCTGTTCCTGTCGGCTGGTAAGTTTTTACTTCTGGCAAAGTGAGCGGAAGTTCTTCTTCTGGAACTGGAACAGTTCCACAGTCAGGACAGTGTACAAGTGGAATTGGTTCGCCCCAGTATCTCTGTCTTGAATAAACCCAGTCACGGAGTTTGTAATTGATTGCCTTGCGTCCGATTTTCTTTTCTTCCAAAAACTCGAGCATCTTTTCAATCGCATCTTTTTTGTTTAATCCATCAAGGAACTCACTGTTGACGTGAATTCCATCCTGAGTCCATGGCTCTTTCTGAACATCAACTTCTGATTTGAGAACTTCGATGATAGGAAGGTCAAACTTTTTAGCAAACTCCCAGTCACGGTCATCGTGAGCAGGAACAGCCATAATCGCACCAGTTCCATACGAAATCAAAACATAATCGGCAACCCAGATAGGAATGAGTTTTCCGTTTACAGGATTGATTGCGTAGCTTCCGCTGAATACACCAGTTTTATCTTTTGCAAGGTCTGTGCGTTCAAGGTCAGATTTTTTTGCAGCTGCTTCCTGGTATGCTTTGACTGCGTCTTTCTGTTCCGGAGTTGTGATTGAATCAATGATTTTGTGTTCCGGAGAAACAACCATGTAAGTTGCACCAAAGAGTGTATCGCAGCGGGTTGTGTAAACTGTAAGGTTTTTGTCTGTCGGTTTTCCGTCTTTGTCTGCTACTGTGAAAGTAACTTCGGCACCAGTTGATTTTCCAATCCAGTTGTGCTGCATTGCTTTTACAGATTCCGGCCAGTCGAGTCCTTCGAGGTCACTGTCGAGGCGGTCTGCGTAGTCAGTGATTTTTAAAATCCACTGGCGGATAGTTTTATGAGTAACTTCTGCACCACAGCGGTCGCATTTTCCGTCTTTAACTTCTTCGTTTGCAAGACCTGTCATGCACGAAGGACACCAGTTGATCGGAGTCTGAGCTTCGTAAGCAAGTCCTTTTTTGTAAAGCTGTAAGAAAATCCACTGAGTCCATTTGTAATATTCAGGTTCGCAGGTTGATACACAGCGGTCCCAGTCGTAAGAAAATCCGAGGGACTTAATCTGCTCGGTAAAATGAGCGATATTTGCGTTTGTAGTTGTTTTTGGGTGAGTTCCAGTTTTGATTGCGTAGTTTTCGGCTGGAAGTCCGAAAGCGTCATATCCCATTGGATGCAAAACATTGTAACCGTTCATGCGAAGATAGCGGCAGTAAATATCAGTTGCCGTGTATCCTTCTGGGTGACCTACATGAAGTCCTGCGGCACTAGGATAAGGGAACATATCAAGAACATACATTCTCTTGTCCTTTGCAAATTTTTCATCTTCTGTTACGCGGAATGTTTTGTGTTCATCCCAAAATTTCTGCCATTTTGGCTCGATTGTCTCAAAAGGATATTTTGACATTTTGTATATCTCCTATAGCGCCTTGCGTCGTGCATTGCGCGGGGTTTGTAAATTTTTGTTAATTATATAGTAAAGAATAGGTGTTTTTCAATAAGTGGAATCAGACAGTGGAATTTTCTGGTGGAATTTGGTCGTGTCGGTTTCTGTAAAAAGAAGGTGGGGTTGCGCGGTTTTTTTGAAAATTGTAGAATATAACTTTATTATGTCTTGCTATATGAAAATTAAAGCGTTTATCGAAAGACATTTTTATATTTTTCTCATTTTCTGTGGATTATCATTAACTTCGTGTGAGTTTTTTAATAAATCAATACCGGAGTTTCTGGAGTATTATACTTCCGAAGCAATGGTATTGGATTATAACTTTGACCGCACAGTTTTGAAAAATAAAAATTCTGTTGATTGCATTCCATCAAATGATATAGTAAAAGTCGTATTTAATTTAGCTAACCTTAAGCAATATGATATAGATTTCAGTTATGACTTTGATGATGAGTTTATAAAGTCAAAGTACGTTGAAAAAGATATCACATTTAATCTAAGTGCAGATAAAACTTCTGTTACAATGACAATTAAAAAAGATTTTTTACAAAAAATTGATAAAGGTCAGGCTAAAAATGCAGAAGATGAAATTACAAAAAATATTTCAGGAACTTTAACATTATTTCAATTAGATGATTCGGAAAATAGAGTTCGTCCTTTTGAAATGCCATACAGCATGACTTTGAATGCAAACTCTGCTCCGTCACGCGTAGAAAATGCATGCATTCTTGCAGATGGAGTTTCACCATCAAGTGGTATTGATACAAGAAATCTATATATTTGTTTTAATCTTGAAAATTTTAAAAATACTGTTCATGAAAATGATACTCATAAAATAACTATTGCAGGTGATGAATATACTATAAGTTATGATTCTGGAATGGTACTTTCATCAACTGATACAGATGTTAATGCAAAACTTTTGACATCTGCTCCAAACAGTCTTTATGAAATTGCAGAAACAGATTCTGATGCAACAAAAAGTTTACCTGATAATTCCACTTGTAAAAAATATTATTATAAACTTGATATTGATGCAGGTCATGTTGATAAAAATAAAAAATATGAAATTAAAGTTACAGATGACTGGGGATTATCTTCTTCTGCTTCTGTTTCTGCCAATTCAGAAAAATTAACTCAACCAGTGATTACTGCCAGCGAATATGATAATAATAAAGAAAAAGGTCATATTATAATTAGTCATGATCATAAGACACTTGCAGATAATGATTGTACTGGTGAATTGAAAATTAAATATTCAATTTATGATGCATCTGGTAATACAAAAGGCGAACTTGTAGCTGCTCCAGACCCTGTAGTAATGAAAAATGGAACATACGATATTTATGTAGAACCAGGAAAATATATTATTGAAGCAACTGCAGTATGCGAAGATTATATCGACAGTGCATTAACAACAAGTGCAGTTATTGACGCAGGAGAGCGCAGTAAAGTTTATTATGTAAGTTCAGATGGAAATGCAAATAATAATGGTTCATTTGAATATCCGTATTCAAGTATTTCTGAGTGTATGAATGCAATCAAAAAGAGAAGTGATTCTAGTGGCGATGAATATACGATTAAACTTAAGTCTAATATTAAAGAATATGGAATTGAATTTAACAACTTGCATTTGGGATCAGTAAGTAAGATTGTTCTTGATGGATGCGGTCATAGCATAAAAGCAAATGAAGAGTGGAATATTTTAAGTGTCGGAAGTGGAATCGATGTTGCATTGACTGATGTTACGCTGACTGGTGCGGGAAAAGAAATAAAAACTCAAGATGAAGTTTCTCCAAATATCTCGGTTTCTGGTAATCTTTATCTTTGTAATGGTACGAAAGTTGTAAATAATTTTAATGGTTGTAATGGAGCTGGTTCATATACAAGTTCACTTATTTCAGTAGGCATAGGCGGTCAGCTTTTTGCAGAAGGTAAAGTAAATATTTCTGGCAATAAATATGCAGATGGTAGTAACTTAGTATCAAACCTTTATTTACAGAGGGATCAGGTAATTAAATGCTTTAATAAAATGAAAGACGAAAATGGCAATTATTATTCGATGGAAGGAAGTGAGATTCATGTTTCACTTTGTAATGAATCTCAAATTGTTTCTGGCATTGTAATTACATCTGGTTTTGGTGTTAATAGTGGCGTTGTTCCTTCCAGTGTTTTTGTAAGTGACCAGGGGTATGCAGTTAGATGGAATGGTACTGATCACAAAGAAACTGCAATTAAATCAAATGGAAATGGTAGTGTTGAATTTGAGACACATAAAAAAATTAAGATTATTGCAGATAATTCTATTGTTATTGATGATAATCTTAGTACAACATTTAAAGTTTATCTTGAAAATGAACTCGAGCCTATTAATTTAGATCCACCTTCAATAGATATATTTAAAGGTGGATATGATACAGACGTAAATGGATCATGGAACAGTACTAATAA
>JAGHSB010000091.1 GCA_018066075.1 Candidatus Treponema scatequi | reverse complement strand
ATATTATTCCATTCCCAAAATTTAATAAAAATTCTGAATACAAATTCAATATATATTTCGACGGAGATTATTTCGACTTATATTTAAATAACACATTCATACATAAATTCTGCAGGATTGATGAAACATCTTTAACAGAATACCAGAATCTTATCAAAGACAATAAATGTGATCTTTCAAAAGTTACATGGCCCCGCCATGCGGACGGTAAATGTGATTATGATGATAAGATTATAATTCCAGATTCTGTAAAAATAGTTGAAGAATTGAAAAAAGAATTTTCACCAGTTAAAAAACAGAAGAAACCCGAAATAATCAAAAAGCCAATCCATGAAAAAGGTGAATATAGTATTACTGAAACTACAATTATAAGAGATAAAGCAAAAGAAGCGAGTATATTAACTACAACTATTGCAAAAGATTCCAAAGTTGTAGTTAAAAAAATTGGACGAAAAGATACAATAAATGGAATTCAAAGTAACTGGGTTGAAATCAATATTGTACCAGGAGCTGTAAATAAAGTTGGAAGGCCTATTCATGTGTTGACAACAGGATGGGTTTTTGGTGGATACCTTAAGAAAGAAGTAGATAACGCAAAGTAACCATCCTTTGCAAACAATAAAACCACTCTGGCGAAGCAAAACAAACAAACCCAAGCACCAGTCCTGAGCACAGAGCAATTGCCATGAAATTTAATTTCGAATAAAATGCTAGGGAAAGAATTATCGTTTTTTATGTAAGTTTTTTGAAAATAAATGAGATATGGTACTAATTATGAATTTCGAATTATAAACTGAAGAAGATGAAAAAGTAGAACTTACAGCAAGAATCAAGATAATAGCAGACGAAAACATGGTTAGGATCTAGGTCTTTGCAGAAGACCGGGAACTTGAAAGTGAAAAGGTGTAAATTAAGATAGGATTGGAAATATGAAAATTGGTGTTTTAGGCGCAATGGAACGCGAAGTTAAGTGGATTTATGAGAGACTTGAAGATGCACAGATAGTTGAAAAGTGCGGATGTAAGTTTTATTGCGGAAAGCTTTCTGGAAAAGAAGTTGTAATTTTGCAGTGTGGAGTTGGAAAAGTTAATGCAGCTCTCGGTGCACAGAATTTGATTTCTAATTTTGGAATAACTCATCTTATCAACTCTGGCATTGCAGGAGCGATGGCATCGGGACTTGGAATTTTTGACTTTGTTGTTTCTGAAAAGACTGTTTATCACGATTTTGATACTACTCAGTTTGGATATAAAATCGGTCAGGTTCCGGGGATGAGCGAGACTTTTGAGGCTGATCCGAAAATGGTTGAAGCTGCGATGAAGGCTTTTGAGACTTCGGATTGTGCAAAAAATCATAAAATTATGAAAGGTTTGATTGCTTCAGGCGACCAGTTTATAAGCGGGGGTGAGAGAAAGGATTTAATCAAGAATACTTTTAATCCTGCCTGCGTTGAAATGGAAGGATGTGCAGTTGCTCATGCGGCTACGGTTAACAAAATTCCATTTATCATCGTACGCTGCATGTCAGACATGGCAGACGATAACATTGAAACAGTCTATAAGTTCACAGAAGACGAAGCTGCCAGGATAAGCGCAGATTTCGTAGAACACATCATTAAGAGTCTGTAAGCGTTTGTTGATGACACTTCCCCTGATTTGTAATATAATTTAATAACTTAAATTACATTAAATCAGGGGATTTTTTATGCCTATTTTTCAATATCTTGAACGCAATGCAAAAGAATTTGGTGATGACATTGCTCTCGTAGAACTTAACCCGGAAGTTAAAGATACCCGCCGTATTACCTGGAAAGAATATGATTTGACTCAGCCTGAGCCTTTTATGCCTTACCGCCGCGAAATCAGCTGGCATGTTTTTAATGAAAAGGCAAACCGCTTTGCTCATCTTCTTCTCGAACGTGGAGTTAAAAAAGGAGACAAAGTCGGAATCCTTTTGATGAACTGTCTTGAATGGCTCCCGATTTATTTTGGAATTTTAAAGACTGGTGCATTAGCAGTTCCACTTAACTTTCGCTATGCAGCAGATGAAATCGATTACTGTGTAAATCTTGCAGATATTTCTGTTTTAGTTTTCGGCCCTGAGTTTATTGGTCGTATGGAAGAGATTGCGGACAAACTTGTTTCGCATCGTCTTTTGCTTTTTGTTGGAAATGGAATTTGCCCGACTTTCGCCGAAGATTATAACCAGCTCGTTATGAATTGCTCGAGCCGCAATCCTGGAATCGAATTAACAGACGATGACTTTGGTGCAATTTATTTTTCAAGCGGAACTACAGGATTTCCTAAAGCTATTCTTCACAAACACCGCTCGCTTATGCACTCAGCTGCCGTAGAACAGAAACATCACGGACAGTCACGCATGGATACATTCCTCTGTATTCCACCGCTTTATCATACAGGTGCAAAGATGCACTGGTTTGGTTCATTGATTTCTGGAAGTAAAGCTGTTCTCCTTCGCGGAACAAAACCTGAAATCATTTTGAAAGCAGCAAGTGACGAACATTGTACAATCGTATGGCTTCTCGTTCCTTGGGCACAGGATATTCTTGATGCGCTCGATCGCGGCGACGTAAAGATGTCGGATTATAAACTTGATCAGTGGAGATTAATGCATATCGGTGCACAGCCAGTTCCAAAAAAATTAATCGAAGACTGGAAAAAATATTTTCCTAACCACGACTATGACACAAACTACGGACTTTCAGAAAGTATCGGACCTGGATGTGTTCACCTTGGAATCGAAAATACAAATAAGATTGGTGCAATTGGAATTGCGGGCTACGGCTGGACGCTCAAGATTGTTGATGAAAATCGCAAGGAAGTTAAGTTTGGTGATGTCGGGGAACTTGCAGTTAAGGGACCTGGCGTAATGACTGAATACTATAAAAATCCAAAGGCCACAGAAGAAGTTCTCGACAGCGAAGGCTGGCTCTATACTGGAGATATGGCTCAGCAGGACGAAGACGGATTCTATTATCTTGTTGACCGCAAGAAAGACGTTATCATCACAGGTGGTGAAAACCTTTATCCTGTTCAGATTGAAGATTTTATCCACAAGTTTGACAAAGTTAAAGATGTTGCTGTCATAGGTTTGGCTGACGAACGACTTGGTGAAATTGCAGCAGCGATTATCGAAATTAAAGAAGGAATGACTTGTACAGAAGAAGAAATCAATGAATTCTGTATGACACTTCCAAAATATAAACGACCAAAGAAAATCATCTTTGCAAAAGTTCCTCGTAACCCTACAGGTAAGATTGAAAAACCAAAATTGCGTGAAATGTACCGCACAGTCGATCCATTTGCCAGTATGAAAAACTAGTGGTATAATTAGAGAATGCTAATTAAGGAGGAATTTTAAATGGCTAAAAAAACAAGTTTGAACTTGATCTATCTTATCGGTATGGCACTAGTAGTAATCGGATTCTGTATGCCGATGTTCTCAGGATTTTTGGGCTCTGCAAACGGATGGCAGTTCATCAATTTTAAGAATTCTGGTTTCGTAACAATCGGAGCTCTTTTGATTATCGTTGGCGGTATCGCAGGACTCGTTGCTTGCTTCCTTCCACAGATGTCAGGAATGAAATTTCTTTGCATTCTTTTGAGTATCATTGGTGGTGTAATTCTCGTAATCGGATTTACAACAAACGGTGGAATCTACAAAGCAATCGGAAAGGGAATCATTAAACACGCAACATTCGGTTTCTATGCCGTAATCGTTGGTTGGGTTCTCGGAATTGTTGGTGCAATGAAGAAATAATTTTCAGATAGAAAATATTTTTTGAAAATATAAGGCTGTCTTCTTGACAGCCTTTCTTATTTTAAAGAAAACAAATTCTGACAAGTTCCATTTAAATCTAATCTATACACAATTTCTTTTTTACTTTAAACTAAAAATATGGCAAAGACATTTGATGATAAAAAAATTATTTACACTATGAATGATGTAAGCCGTGCTTATGGAACAAAAGTTGTTCTTAAAAACATCGGCATTTCTTATTACTATGGCGCAAAAATCGGCGTCATTGGTCCGAACGGTTCTGGTAAATCGAGTCTTTTTAAAATTCTTGCAGGCATCGATAAAGATTTTACTGGTGAGACAACGCTCGCTCCGGGTTATACAATCGGATATCTTGAACAGGAACCTTATCTCGAACCTGGAAAAACTGTAATGGAAGTAGTCAAAGAAGGTGTAAAGCCTATCACGGATTTGCTTGCTGAGTTTGATAAAGTTAACGAAGCGTTCGGGGATCCGGATGCTGACTTTGATAAATTGTGTGCACGCCAGGCAGAGATTCAGGAGAAGCTTGATTTAGCTGATGCATGGAATTTGGATGCAAACCTTGAACTTGCGATGGATGCTCTTCGCTGTCCTCCGTCTGATCAGGTTGTTGATGTTCTTTCTGGAGGTGAACGCCGTCGTGTTGCTTTGTGCCGTCTTTTACTCCAGAAGCCAGACATTCTTCTTCTCGACGAACCTACAAACCACCTCGATGCAGAAACAGTTGCATGGCTTGAAAAACATCTTCATGACTACCCTGGAACTGTAATTGCCATCACCCATGACCGCTACTTCTTAGACGATGTAGCAGGCTGGATTCTCGAACTTGACCGCGGTGAAGGATTTCCGTTCAAAGGAAATTATTCATCATGGCTTGAACAGAAAAACCAGAGAATGGCTCTCGAAAACAAGCACGAATCAGAACGCCAGAAAGAAATTCAGAAGGAATTGGAATGGATTCACATGGGTGCAAAAGGCCGTCAGGCAAAGCACAAGGAACACATTACAAAGTACAACGAATTGATGGCTCAGGGTGCAAAAACTCAGCTTAAAGATACTCAGATTTCTATTCCTGCAGGTCCTCGACTTGGAAATCAGGTTATCGATTTTGAAGGACTTTCGAAATCATTTGGTGACAAGTTGTTGTTTGAAAATCTTAACGTGCATATTCCAGCTGGCGCAATTGTCGGAATTGTCGGACCTAATGGTGCAGGTAAAACTACATTGTTCAAGATGATTGTTGATGCGGCAGGACAGGAAGGCGGTGAAAAACCTGATGCAGGTTCAATTAAAATCGGACAGACAGTTAAACTTGTTTATGTTGATCAGATGAGAACTGGTCTTGATCCGAATAAGACAGTTTATGAGACTTTGGGTGGGGGCGGCGACCTTGTTAAGCTTGGTGCCGTTGATGAAAAAGGTCATGCTCTTGAAGGCGGCGTTCGTGAAGTAAATGCACACGCTTACTGCGGATGGTTTAATTTTGCAGGTCCTGATCAGAATAAGAAAGTTTCTGTTCTTTCTGGTGGTGAAAAAAATCGTCTTAACCTCGGTATGATGCTCAAGGAAAGCGGAAACGTTTTGCTTTTCGACGAACCTACAAACGATCTCGACGTTCAGACAGTACGTGCTCTTGAAGAAGCGCTCGAAGATTTTGCCGGCTGTGCAATGGTTGTAAGCCATGACCGCTGGTTCCTTGACCGTATCTGTACACATATTCTTGCATTTGAAAACAATTCAGAAGTCAGATTTTTTGAAGGAAACTGGTCTGAGTATGCAGAATGGAAGAAGGAACAGTTTGGCGAAGAAGCCGGTGTTCCAAAGAGAACTGTATATCGAAAGATGACAAGATAGCGAAAATAGAAAAGGGCATTTCAAGGCGAAAGTTTTGAGATGTCCTTTTATTTTATAATTCCATATAACTTGGCTTTCCATACGGCTTTGCAGGCAGAGTCGACACCGAGTTTGGAATATATTTTTTTAAGATGATATTTGACTGTGTTTTCTGAAATGAAAAACAGTTCTGCAATTTCATTTCGTCCTTTTCCCTGTTCAACGAGGCGAAGGATATCTGTTTCTTCTTCTGTAAAGTTGCATTGTTTTTTTATTTCATTTCTTAAATAAAGTGGGGAAAGAACAGCAGCTTTTCTGGCAATTTCATAAACTTCTTTTAAAAAATTTGTTTCGCCGTGTTTTTTCATGTAATCGATTATGAGATGAGCAGCGCGGTCGCCTTCATCACCAATGAGACGATAATATTTATGTCTTTTTGCAATATTTAATGAACGTTCAAATGCATCAAATGCTTCGTCAAATTTTTTCTGGTCATAAAGACTCATTGCTAAAAGTAAATCGATTTCGCAAAGATCCATATATCGGCGTCCTCTTGATAAAAGAGGTCTTAATTTTTCAACGAGTGAAAGAAGAGCTACATGTTCCCCGTTTAATAAATAACATCGGAGTTTAATAAGATAGCGGTATGTATCAATCATATTGAAATTTCCATTTTCGTCTGGAGAACAATTGTGATACCACTCAAAAACTTTTTCATAATCATTGTCATGAAGGCTTGCCCACATTTCTACGGCCTGAAGATTGATTTCGTATTCCGCAGTATTATATTTTTTGAGAAAAGACTTCATTTGTTTGATATAACCTTGTGAATTGAAAATTTCTCCGCTGAAGAGAAGAATTTTATATTCAAGGTGATATGCGATAAAAAGGAAACGGCTGTCAGTGTTATTATCAAAGTCTTTTAAACTTTTTGTAATAAGTTTTTCGGCTTCAATAAGATTATTTTTCTGGTAATAAGATTCAGCAATCATCAAGTCATAAAGATTCTCTGCATTATTAGTTCCATAAATATGACCAATTGAATTTAAGAAAACATTTTTGTATTTAGGAAACAAAGGCCAGATTCTTGTAAAATCGTTAAACCCATTCATTAAAGAAGGTCTTCCTACAGAAAGCTGAACATAGGGAATAAACATGTCATTTTTAACAAGATATTGCATTATGTGAATAAATCTTTTCCAGGTGATATTTGGATTTATGATTTCACATCCAAACAGTAATAATGAATTTTCCGGAAAAAGCTTGAGAATTTCTTCTGCACTATCAATATCTCCTGCCATAAGAAGACAGCAGTATTTTGCAACAAGGCAATATGGAAAGTTGAGAAGTTCATTGTTTGATAAAGCAAATAAATCGTCCTTAAACACCCAGAAATTTTTTATGTTATAGGAGCCGCTGCATTGCATAGTTTTTATGTTCAACTCTTGTATAGTCATATATGGGTAATTTTAATATGGATTTTGAGAATTGTATATAATTGTTTAAGTGGAATTTGCGGAATATGGTTTCTAATTTTCGTTGAAAATCTCATTGAAAACTTTTTTATTTTCTTCTGGCCATGTTTGAAAATCAGAATATTGCTTAAAATCTGAAATATAATCTTTATTTAAAGTCAGTCCGTATGTGTCTTTTATTTTTCTTAAAAACTCAAGATTTGAAAGTTTACTGTAATTGATTGGAAATGAAAATGATTTTTCACCTGATGCGTGTAATGAAATTTTCCCGTGTCGATGATGCTTGCTTCTTTCTGAATAAGCAGAAAGTGATAAATTATAAAAATCATCTAATCTGTATTCATGAGTTATGACATTAAAACAGTTATAAGTTTGAATTGAGTTTTTTGTTAACACCTGTCTTGTGAACATACAGTTGAGCGTACTGAAAAATATTAAAACAGTTGATAAGGTAAAATAAACGATGCAAAACATTTTGAACTGTTTTGAATTTTTTGCAGGTTTTTGAGCCTTATTTCTCTGGACTGTTGCAGTTTTAGACTGTTCAGTTTTAATTCGTTTTATATTTGTGATGGAAGAATAAAGTATTTCAATGTCAATCATCAAAAAAATCCAGGCGAAAAAGGAGAGAAAGAAATTAAAATTAGTTTTCTGATCAATGATATCAGGATTGGATTTTGG
>JAGHSB010000110.1 GCA_018066075.1 Candidatus Treponema scatequi | reverse complement strand
GTTCAAGACTTTAATAATAATAAAAAATTAAAGTATTAATTTATAACTGATTTTTCCCCAAATCATCATCTCCCGTACAAAGCCCACTCCCTTCCCCCTAAATTCCACCTAAACCCCTGAAAACAATCTGTGGTAATCCGTGATATCTGTGGCAAAAATTTTTCATTTTCCTATTGCCCTTTACCCCTAAATTTATTATTTTTCCAAAAGGAGGTTTGCCTTATGGATAAAAAGATGATTAAAAATCTTATCCTTGGTGGTATGGGAGTGCTTGCTGCACTCATCGTTATCTGCAATTGCTGTACTATAATTTCTCCAAACGAAAGAGGAATCAAAGTAACACTTGGTCAAGTTCAGGGAGATGTAATCCAGCCTGGAATGGTTTTCCATGCGCCTTTCGTTACTCAAGTCAGAAAATTCAGACTTGAACCAAAGACTTACGAAGTTTCTTTCTCATGCGGAAATGACGGAGCTATTACAAAAGACATGCAGACAGTCGGAAGTACAGTTGCAGTCCGCTACATCTATGATGAAAAAAGAATCATGGATATCGTTACGCGTTATCAGAATGATGCAATCATTCAGGGTGCAATGCGCGACAATGTTAAGGCTTCTCTCAAGGAAACTGTAGGACAATATTCCATCTACGACCTCGTAGAAAAACAGAATGAAGTAACTTCAAAAGTAGCAGAGGCTATGCTCACTCGTATGGCTGACTATCCAATTGATATTTCTCAGACAACAATTACTAACTGGGACTGGAGCGATGACTTTGACAAACAGATCAAAGAAACTGCAAACCGTGCACAGGAAGTAAAAAAAGCTGAACAGGATTTGAAACTTGCAGAGCAGCAGGCTCAGAAACAGGTAAAAGAAGCAGAAGCAAAGAAAGCTGCAATCGAGCAGGAAGCAGAAGCTGCGCTCATCAAAGCACAGAAAGAAGCAGAAGCTAAAAAAGCAGAAGCAGATGCTCTTGCATATTACAACGCAAAAGTTGCTCAGAACTACCAGGTAGAAATCAAGCTCAAGGAACTTGAAATCGAACTCGAAAGAGCAAAACGCTGGGACGGAAGACAGGTTCCAGAATACATTCCTCTTACTGCAGCCGGTGGAATTGTTAATCTTCCGGAAGCGAAAAATTAATGCGGAATGCGGAATTAACGGGAGCTTATTGTTAGAGGTAAGCTGATAAATATATAGCGCGGGTCTTGAATAGATGTTTGATTCAAGGCTCGCGCTTTTTTTTAGTTATAGAACTTGTCGTAGCAATCTTTCCATTCGCGTTCGTTTTCGTCGTGAAGCATTTTGATGTTTGCTTTTTTGTCGAGCGATGGATCTGGATAGATTGGCTTTAAAAAGAATACGTTAAACTGACGGAGTTCGATTCCGTTTTTGTCAAACTTACCTGTCTTTTTAAAACAAATGAAAGTCGGAACAACAGGAACATTATTTGTAACAGCATAGTGATATGCGCCGTCCATTAACGGTCGTGGTTTTTCATAGCAGAACCATTCAGAACCTTCCGGAAAAAAGAGGATTCCCTGGCCTTTTTTAAGATAATATTTAACGGCTTCATTAAACTCGTGTGCAACGCGCGGTGTATTTTTAAACGGAAGAATTCCCTGTGCGCGCATAAGATCGCCGAGCATTCCTTCGCGATTATTAAAGTCAGCTGTCATGATTTTGATTTTTCTTGGCTGTAATGACCAGACCATTACAAGCCCGTCATATTTATTTACATGATTGCAAGTATAAACAGCGCCTTTGATCCCTTTGAGATTTTCTTTACCGAAAACTTTTGTTTTAAAAACTTTTCTGTTCAATAACGAAGTAAAGATTTTCAAAAACCAAGTTCGGCGCCACCAGTATTTTACAGAAGTCCACGCATCAGGAATGTACGGAAAGTTTTCATCAACAGGAAGACATCCGACATAACTTAACGGATCAAGGTGATCGGAAAATCTTCCTTCTTTTTCTGCCTGAGCAATTTTATCAAATACGTCCGGTGATGTACTTGCTAAATCAAAAAAGTTCATTTAACTTCCTCTGTCTGAACGCGGGCAATTTCATCCCAGCCTGCGGCATTCTTGCGTCCAAAGATTGCCTTGATTTCAATTGGAATGTAACCCATGTAGAAGAATGGATGTCCGAACAATACTGCAGCACCTGTAAAGAAATTGAGTTTCATTTCCTGTGAGTGAGAGGCAAGTGCAAAGAATGTTGGAACAAAGAATGCCCCGTAAATTGCACCAAGTGACATTACTGCAAGCTTAATCATTTCCATTGTGTTCTGACCATTTGTATAGAAAGACCATGCGGCACTTGCACCAAAGAACAAGAATGAACCGAGCATTGTTGCAACATATGCATACAAAATCCAGAGTGAGAACATGTAATAATTATTTACAATTGCTTTAGATCCGCGCTTTTTGAGAAGACGTGAAGCAAAAAGAAAATCTGAGTGAGTCAAACCGTCCATCCATCTTGAACGGCGTTTATTTGTTTCTGCAAGAGTAGGACTTTCTTCTACGTAAATTGCAGCAGGTGTGTAATACATTGTCTTATAACCGTTGAGTGCACAGTCTCTCTGAAATTCCATATCTTCTGTCAAAGTACTTCTGTGAATCCAGCCGTTATATTTTTCAATGATGTGACTCTTGATGACGATACCAGTTGTAATTGTCATTGTTGTAAGACCGAACTTAGATTTAAATTTATTTCCAAGTGCATCCATAAAGTACCAGATCAAAGAATTGAAACGTACTGCCATTGTTACATCAGATTTTTTTCCGTAGAAAAAGTTCTTGATATATTTCTTGCTGTTGACAACATCTGCACCGCTTGAAAGTGCGTTATTCATTTCTTCAAAATAATTTCCGTCGAGAATACAGTCTGCATCAACGATTGAGAATGCATCATATTTTCCTGGATGATCTTTCAAAATCTTTTTAAAACCATAGTTGAGACAGTCACCTTTGCAAGTCTGTGTTTCATCAACATAAGTTGTTGCCTTTGCAAGTTTTGCATAATTGATTACCGGGTCATCATGTTCTTTTACTACAACGTAAACATCAAAGTAATCTCTGTCATATGTCTGCTTGTTGATTGATTCAAGAAGCGGAAGAATTGTTTTTCCTTCGTTGCGTGCAGGAATCAAAAGTGCAAACTTATTTTTCTTTTCATTCTTAAGTTTTTTCTGCGGAATAAATGCGAAAAAATATCCGATAAAGCGTGGAAAGTACAACACGATGAAAACAAGTGAAACAAATTCCACAAAATTTAAATTTCTAAAAAGATCACCGATTGTAAAAAAATCAAATCTAAACATATTCTATTTTCCCCCAAACTGCTTTTTCAAAGCAACATATTCTTCAAGAATATCATCGTAAGCATGAATCTTATAAACGCTGTGCATCTTATCAATCTGCCATGGTTTTACATTTACTGTGTGATAGAACGGCCACAACCTGATTGATTTTGAAAAATGCTGGATGACTGTATTTTTATGAAGCATTCTCTGTTCGTTGAAACGAGTGGAGAAAAACTTCTTGTGTTTTACAACTCTATTAAGCGCTGTCTGATCAGGAAAGTACATATCATGTGTTCTGCAGTATTCACGAACCTGATCAAAAAATTTATTTCTCTTAATGAGATTCATATTCAAAAGTAAAACGCCTGCATTCTGATAATCGTAATGCAAAAAGAATTTTCCAAGATAATCAATTGCCGCAGCAAACTCATAGCCAGCCATATCAGTCTCAAAAGCTTCTGCAATGTTTCCGTGACAGATTGTATCTGTGTCCATGTACAAAATAAGACTTGGTATTTCTTCTATATAATCTGCAAACAATCTTGCAAAAGTATATGGTCCATAATTTGTCTGAAGACTCGGACAGTCTTTCATTTCATCCATAAAAGGTTTGCTCAAGTCATAAAGACGAACACGGCTTTCAGGATTTACTTTCTTAATTGTTTCTTCAAGAAAAGCACGGTGTTCTTCACGAACAGGAGTATAATTTGTATTTAAATCCTGAAGATCCATTGTCAAAATGAAAACATCAAGAGGCTCTTTGCAATATTTTGTCGCAGAAAGAAGAGAGATCAACATTCCGTCAAATACTTTGTCATTTCCGCAATACATTACTGGTATCATTATTTTTTCTCCACGTATTTTACAAATTCGTAAGTGGAATTTGCACTACGTTCAACCATCTGATTATATACTTTATTCCTTAGTTCTTCTATAGCCTGCTTTTTTGGAAGCGTCTTGTCTGCTTCAAACGGACCGTCGACATAAACCGTGATGTTCGGCTTAGTGGAATTTTTACGACGGTGGTATGTTACTGTAAAACAGAATACTTTTAATCCGTAGCTGTGTGGAAATCTGAAAGAGTCAGACTTAAACGGACGGATTTTTGTATAGTATGGCCATATGTGAGCTTCCGGATAAATTACGATTGCCTTTTTTGTAGCTGCAAGCTTGTTGAGATAAGCCGTAAAGTTGCGCATTCCTGCAAGCTGGTTTGGAATCGGTACGGCACCGATCATTTTCATAAAGTTCTGTGTTCCCGGAAGAGAAATGTTGTCTGCGTTTACGATAATGCCGCAGTCTGTCGGACAGCAGATTACATTCGGAATGTATCCGTCCCCAGGAATCTGAGTATGATTTCCGTAAAAAAAGAATGACCGCTTTTTTCCGTTTTCATCACGGGCAAGCTTCAATACTTTTTTGTTTTCAATTTTCAAGTGAAATTTTAGCTTACAGTAAAAGTAAGCAACGGGAGTCATGATAATGCGGTACATGATGAAGGCGAAGAAATTCCATATAAAACTTTTTGGACGATAAACATAATTCTGGTCGACAGTCACAGTTTTTCGTGTAACACCAGAGAACTCGTCATTTACTTCATCACTGTAATAATATACTTTTTCCATCTTCTAATTAGACAACCTCAACAAAAAAAAGTTGCAGACTAAAAAGCCTGCAACTCTCTTTAGAATCCAAACATGATAGTCCACATAAGTGGAACTGCAACAGTAACTTCCCCTTCTTTATCAATTCCAACTCTGACGCCGGCTCTGAAACTTGATTTTCCAGATTTGAACTCGGCGTATGGATAAATTGAATGCCATGCACCGTCGAGATACCAGATGCTGTACTTGAGGTTTACGCTTACAGGTTTTTCAAACTGATATCCGATAAGAGCAGCACCAAATACTTTCAATGTTTCATGGTTACCAGTTACATCTGCATCATCTTCAAGTGACTTTGGAACAAAATAAGATTTTGAACCTACCATACAGTCTGCAGCAAATGTGAAACCAAAAACTTTATACTGGCCTGAAAGCTTAAATACATGAGAAGCAGGAGCCGGTAAGAAAGGCTGTTTTGCTGTAATATCATTTTTCAAAAGATATCCTGTGCGAAGATTGTTGTAGTTATAAAAGTATCCAAAAGTTAAAATCAAATCCCTGATATGAAAACCAAGTGAACCTGTCAAATGAAGATAATAATCTTCGTTTAAATACGTCTGACCTGTCATACCAATGAAAATTGCATCTGAATAACTTGCTTCAAGACCAATAAAAAAATTGCATTTTTCATCAGTTGTAATACCTAATCCGCCTTTCATTTTCCAGTCGCCGATATCATCATCTACATACAAACCTGCACCATTAGGAATAATATTCATCTGCAAAAGTTTTACGCCTGTTGTCGTATAAAGTCTTGCTGCATCAACTGCAAACTTTCCTTTTGTCTTGTTTCCGGCAACAATTGAAATTTCCTTGATCGGACTAAACTGTCCATAACCTTCAAGTTTCACATTGTTGTTTGCTGATTTAAAAACTTTATCATTTACTGAAAGCATTACGCTTCCTGAAAACATGTCGATGTTAAAACTCAAGTCTGCTTTATCAGCAAATGTCATTTCTGTTTTACCATCTTTTTTTACAGTAAAAAGATCTGCTCCAAAATTAGTGCCGTCGTCATCAGCACATCCACCAAACTTATTCATAAAAGTTCCCTCTGCAAAAAGCGAAGAGACGAACATCATAATAGAAATAATTACTGAGATTTTTTTCATACTGCGATTTTACTTTTCAGAGTAGTTATAGTCAATTAAGATAATTTCTATTTTAACTCAACATCTGTTAAGTATGAGTCAGTTGCATTTTGACATAATTTCCATTATTGTAATGCACATGAGAAAAGCATTTTCAATTTTCTTTTTATTTCTTTTCGTGGAATTTTCAGTTTGCGCAAATTCCACTTTAAAAGCTTCTGACGAAAAAGCAGTAAACGATGTCATGCAGTTTCGTTTGACGCTGCTCGACAAGGACAGCCAGGCAGCACTCACAAAAATAAACGAATACAAAAACTCTGCACTCTCAAACAAAGAACTTTCAGTACAGGCATATCTCATCATCGAAAGCTTTTTAATTCTCGAACAGTTCAACTACATCTACGAAGCAAATCAAAAAGATGAAAGACTCAAAGATTTGATTTTACCTCAGGTTAGAAAACTTGATGAGTTCATTGAAAAAAATGAAAAATCAGAAATCAACAAATGGCTCTGGACGATTGCAGGCGATACAATTTCATGCAGTCTCGGATTCATGCCGACAGGTGAAGCGATGAAACGCGGACTTGTAATCAAAACTTACTATTTAAATGCAATTGAACAGGATGCATGTTTTTCTTACGCACTCATGAATGCAGGCCAGTGGTTTTTCCAGGCTCCTGCAATCGGCGGCGGATCAAAAACAAAAGCCCGCAGTTATTTTGAAGCAGCTGTAACAAATGCAAAGACACCGGCAGAAGTTTATTATTCAAATGCATTTCTTTCGCAGTCGAGATTTGATGAAGACAGAAAAGAAGAAGCAGCTGCCCTTTTGAAAAAAGCAGAAGAAGTGAAAAAAGGCGGTTTCCTTGTTGATAAAATGAAAAAAGTCAACGAACTTGGATATCACTATTTTTACTACATTATGCATAGAAAAGAAATCGATAAAAAGATAAAATAGAGTTGTCAGTTAAGAGTAAATAAAGCGAAATAAATATTTATTTCAGGAGATTTAAATGGAAGAACAAGTAGAATTAATCGTAAAATACAAGAACTATTTTGATAAGCTTTTGGCAAGTTCAACAGCACCTGCAAAAATCGACGAAACTAACGTATACGAAAAAGCTAACCCGGTTCCACGCAAAATCCTTTACGAAATGCTTGCAGAAAACCATCTCCCTGGAAGCCGCATTGAAAACAAAGAAAACTTCAAGGCTTTCTACGATGCAGTTCAGTCAGGAAAACGCGGTTTGATTTTGATGGAACATTATTCTAACCTCGACCTTCCTGCAATCATCTATCGACTCGAACAGGAAGAAGAAGACTGGGCAAAAGACCTCGCTTCAAGAATCGTAGCAATCGCCGGAATGAAATTAAACGAAGCACATCCACTCGTTCGCGCATGGACAGAAGGATTTACTCGCGTAGTTGTTTATCCAAGCCGCTCACTTCAGAATGTATTAAACTCTGACGCATCAGAAGAAGATAAAAAAGCAGAAGAATTAAAAGCAAAGAAAATCAATTTCGCAGCAATGCGTGCAATGGATGCATGTAAAAAACGCGGCGAAGTAATTCTCGTATTCCCTGCAGGTACTCGCTATCGTCCTGGAGTTCCAGAAACAAAACGCGGACTCCGTGAAATCGACAGCTACCTCCGTCTCTTTGATGTAATGATTCTCGTTTCAAACAACGGAAACTGTCTCCGCATCAATCCAGCTGACACAGAAAACATGATGAGAGACCTCGTATGCAAAGACGAAGTAATTCTCGCTGCAAGCCCTGTCATCGAATGCAAACCATTCAGAAACGAAATCCTCGCAAAAGTTGCAGAAGACGACCCAGATCCAAAACAGCACACAATCGACCGCGTAATGGAAATCCTCGAAGAACAGCACAACGAAATCGAAAAAATCAGACACGCTCACTAAGAGATGCTTTCAATACCTTAGTCGCGGGCAATCCAAGTGATTTTATTTTCAACAGAAGTCACTTGCATTACCCGCGATTTTTTTTGCAATTTTTAATTCCATATTTCTTCCCCAAAATCTCCGAAATCGCGTTATAATTAAATTATCTCTTCAACCAGAAAAATCACATTCCACTTAACAAACGGAGGCGAGATGAATTACGACGTTGCGATTATCGGCTGTGGTGTTACGGGCGCTGCGGTTGCATACGAACTATCAAAATATAATTTGAAAACTGTTGTGCTTGAGGCAGAAAATGATGTTGCTTGTGGAACTACGAAAGCCAACAGCGGTATCATGCACGCAGGATACGATCCAAAGCCAGGAACTCTTATGGCGCGGCTCAACAGAATTGGAAACAAAGAAGCACACGAGATCTGCAAGAAGCTTGATGTAAAAGTTTCATGGTGCGGATCTTTCGTCTGTGCTTTTGATGAAAACGATGACAAGACTGTTCGAGCACTTTACGAACGCGGACTTGAAAATCAGATTCCGGATCTTGAAATTTTAAATTCAAATGCAGTTCACTCGCTTGAAAAAAATCTTTCTGAAAACGTTACGAGCGCGCTTTATGCAAAGACTGCGGGCGTTGTGTCTCCGTGGGAGCTTGCTTTGGCTTTTGCAGAAGTTGCAGTTTTAAATCAGGTGGAACTTAAACGCAATTTTCGCGTAAACAAAATTACAAAAATTGATAAAGCAGAATGTAATCCACAATACGAAAGCGCATACTGCATCACAAGTGAAAAAGGTGAATCAGTCAACGCAAGTTTTGTCATAAACGCAGCAGGCGTTTACGCAGACGACATCCATTCCCTTATTTCAAAACCACGATACGAAATCAAACCAAGCCGCGGACAATATTATCTTTTGGACCACGAAGCGCGTGACCTCGTGTCGCATGTAATTTTCCAGTGTCCTTCAAACGGAACAAAAGGAATCTTGGTTTCACCGACTTGCCACGGAAACATAATCGTAGGCCCTGATGCAGTCGCAACAGAAAAAGATGATCTTGCAGTAACACGCGAAGGACTCCAGCAGGTTGCAGAACTTGCAAAAAAATCTGTTCCGTCTATCAACCTCGGTTTATCAATCAGAAACTTTTCAGGCGTAAGGGCAAACTCAACTGTCGACGACTTCATCATCGAAGAAGTTCCTGAAGCAAAAGGATTCATCGATTTTGCCGGAATCAAATCGCCAGGACTTTCTGCTGCTTGTGCAATGGGAGCCGAAGCACTTTCACTTCTCGAAAAAGCAGGACTTCACATCGAAAGCAAAAAAACTTTCATCGATGAAAGACATCACATCCGCTTTGCAGAACTGACACCATCTGAAAAAGCAGAACTCACAAAATCAAATCCATCGTACGGACGTGTAATCTGCCGCTGCGAAACAATAACCGAGGGCGAAATCATCGCCGCCTTTAATTCACCAATCAAACCAGTTTCAGTCGACGGCATCAAACGTCGCACAAACGCAGGCATGGGACGCTGCCAGGGCGGCTTCTGCTCGCCTCGCGTCATCGACCTCCTCATCAAATCCGGAATCCCGCCTCAAGAAATTACGCAGGACAAAACCGGATCCAAAATCCTGCTCGGTTCAATGGAGGAACTATGACAAACGAAACATACGATTTGACAGTCATCGGCGCAGGCCCTGCAGGACTTGCCGCTGCATACGAAGCACATAAAAACGGCGTAAAAAAAATCTTACTCATCGAGCGCGACAAAATCGCAGGTGGAATTTTAAATCAGTGCATTCATAACGGCTTCGGTCTTCACCACTTCAAAGAAGAACTGACAGGACCCGAATACGCCGGCCGCTTTATCGAAATGGTAAAATCAACTGACATCGAACTTCTTCTTGATGCAATGGTCCTCGACGTTCGCGCGGGCATTACTAGTGATGCGGGTTTAACGAATGATGTCAGTTCAGAAAAAGAAATCTCTTCAAATGCCCGCGCGGGCATTACTAGTGATGCCAGTTCTGAAAAAACAATCTCCCTCGTTTCACCGACAACTGGATATCGCGAAATAAAATCGCGCGCTGTAATTCTTTCAATGGGATGCCGTGAAAGAAGCCGTGGCGCAATCGGAATCCCTGGTACACGCCCGGCCGGAATCTTTACCGCAGGAACTGCACAACGTCTCATCAACTGCGAAGGACTCATGGTCGGAAAACGCGTTGTAATTCTCGGAAGCGGCGACATCGGTTTAATCATGGCTCGCCGTATGACACTCTCTGGTGCAAAAGTTTTAGCTTGTGTCGAACTCATGCCGTACTCAGGAGGACTTACACGAAACATCGTTCAGTGTCTCGAAGACTACGACATTCCGCTTTATCTTTCACACACGATTACAAACATCATCGGAAAAGAACGCGTTGAAAAAGTCATCGTTTCAAAAGTCGATGAAAAGAAAAATCCAATCGCCGGAACAGAAATCGAATTTGACTGCGACACAGTTTTGCTCTCAGTCGGCCTCCTTCCTGAAAACGAACTTACAAAAAATGCAGGCATCAAAATCGATCCGCATACAAAAGGTCCTTTCGTTTTTGAAAACCGCGAAACACTCACACCAGGCGTTTTCGCATGCGGCAACGTCGTTCATGTTCACGACCTCGTCGACTACGTAACAGAAGAATCAGAAATCTGTGGAACTGGCGCTGCCCGTTATTTGAACGCGGGCTGTAAAAGTGATGTCGGCTTGCCGGACGCTGAAGTGACTCCGGTAAACAATGAGAAATCTATTACCATCACAACAGACGAAAACCTTGCTTACACTGTTCCGCAGTACATTCACAAAAACTGCACTGACAAACTCATCGGAATCTTTTTCAGAGTCCGCAGAGTTTACAAAGAAAACTGCAATATCGTTGCTTACAAAATCGAAGACGACACAAAAACAAAACTCGCATCGTTTAAACGCGAACACATGGCACCAGGCGAGATGGAACGAATTAATTTAGTTCCATCAATGCTCACACAAAACAATGTATCAAAAATACAAATTGCAATCGAAACAGAAAACGCATCGCAAAAAATTCCACTTAACGAAAAATCTAATGGAGGTGCAAAATGACAAACTTAATCTGCATCTGCTGTCCGAAAGGATGCCACCTTTCAGTCGACGAAAAAAATAATTTTGCAGTAACCGGAAACTCATGCCCGCGCGGAGCCGAATACGGAAAGTCAGAAGTCACAGCACCAGTCCGTGTCGTAACTCACACAGTCAAAACAACATCTCAGGAACACCCACGATGCTCAGTCAAAACAAACGCACCGATTCCAAAAGAAAAAATCTTTGACATAATCGATGCACTTAACAAAACAAAAGTTTCACCGCCAGTCAAAATCGGTGATATAATAATTGAAAACGTCTGCGGCACAAATGCAAACATCGTCGCAACACAAAACGTAAACTAAACTGCGACGAACATCGCACACAATACGACGCGCGACTTGCGCAACTGGAGAAAAAAACATGAAATATCTTATGGCACTCGATGCAGGAACAACTTCAAACCGCTGCATCCTCTTCAATAAAAAAGGAGAAATCTGTTCAGTAGCTCAGAAAGAGTTCAAGCAGATCTATCCTCAGCCGGGATGGGTTGAGCACGACGCAAACGAAATCTTTTCTACACAGTACGCAGTCGCGCTCGAAGCAATGCAGAAAATCGGAGCAAAAGCTTCTGACATTGCAGCAATCGGAATTACAAACCAGCGCGAGACAACAATCGTATGGGACAAAGAAACTGGTGAACCTGTATACAACGCAATCGTATGGCAGTGCAGACGAACTTCAAAATATTCTGACTCGTTAAAAGTAAAAGGACTTGAAAATAAGTTTAGAAAAAAGACAGGTCTCATAATCGACGCATATTTTTCTGCAACAAAATTAAAATGGATTTTAGACAACGTTAAAGGTGCAAGAAAACGCGCGGAAAACGGAGAACTTCTTTTCGGAACAGTTGAAACATGGCTCATCTGGAAGTTTACAAAAGGAAGAGTTCACGTAACAGACTATTCAAACGCTTCCCGAACAATGCTCTTTAACATCAACACATTAAAGTGGGACAAGGACATCTTAAAAGAGCTCGATATACCAGAATGTATGCTTCCAACTCCAGTTCCATCAAGCAAAATCTACGGCGAAACAGATGCAGACTTCTTCTCTAGCAAAATCAAAATCGCAGGAGCAGGCGGCGACCAGCAGTGTGCTCTCTTTGGTCAGACATGCTTCAACAAAGGAGACGCGAAAAACACATACGGAACAGGCTGCTTCATGCTCATGAACACAGGAAACAAACGTGTCTTTTCTAAAAACGGACTTCTCACAACTATCGCGTGGGGCTTAAATGGAAAAGTAAACTACGCGCTCGAAGGAAGCGTTTATGTTGCAGGTGCTGCAATTCAGTGGCTTCGCGACGAAATACACATCATCGACAACGCACCAGAAGCAGACTACATGGCATCGCGCGTTCCGGACACAAACGGATGTTACGTTGTTCCGGCATTCACAGGACTTGCAGCACCTTACTGGGATCAGTACGCTCGTGGAACTGTCGTCGGCCTCACTCGCGGCGTTAACAAATATCACTTTGTTCGAGCCACACTCGAATCGATTGCATACTCAACTTACGATCTTGCAACACAGATGCAGAAAGACCTCGGAACAAAAATTACATCACTCAAAGTTGACGGCGGGGCATCTCGTTCCGACATTCTCATGCAGATTCAGGCTGACCTTCTCGACAAGGAACTTTTAAAACCAACCTGTGTTGAAACAACAGCAATGGGTGCCGCTTATCTTGCAGGGCTCGCAGTAGGATTTTACAAAGACACAGATGAAATCAAATCAAACTGGAAAGTTGAAAAGACATACAAATCTCAGATGGACTCAAAGACACGCGAGAAGAAAATCAAACTCTGGCACAAAGCTGTCGACTGCGCACTCGGCTGGGACAAGTAAATGAAAAACCTCATCAGACAGCAGCTTCGTTTTAAAGGACGAGTTCAGGGAGTAGGATTTCGCTATACGGCAAACTCAGTCGCACAGAGTCTCGGTCTCACCGGCTGGGTGTATAACGATTTTGATGGAAGCGTTTTGATGGAAGTTCAGGGAACAAAAGTTGAAATTGATAATTTAATTTCAAGGCTTGAGAGTGGCACTTTCATCGAAATCGACTCCGTTGATAGAACAGATCTTCCGGTCGACACATCAGAAAAGTATTTTAAAATAAAATCATGGTAAAGAATCAAATCTACTCTTTACCACGTTCCATTCAAATCTTCTGCTTATTTAAGTGTAGTATTTTCTTTTCAGCTGTTTCTCAAGTCTTCGGCTTCTTTAATAAGCTTTCCTAAATCAAAATTATCTTTTGTAAACTGCGCAAAGCCAAAACTGCACGTTACGGTAAACGGCAGATGAAAGTCATTCTGAACTTCAAGGCTCATCTTGATATAACGGCTCTTAATTTCATCAAAATCTTTTATTGAAACACCAGGTGCTACAATTGCAAACTTGTCGCCTTCAATTCTTGCAATCATGTCATTATTTCTGAAAGTCCTCTGCAAAATCTCAGCCTGCGCAAGAATTGCTTTATCACCAAGAACATGTCCGTATGTTGAATTAATCTTTTTCAAGTAATCAATGTCACTTGTAAGAACGAGTCCTTCATTCTGCATCTGAAGTGAAAGCCTGATTGAATCAGTTCCGTATTTCAAAAGACCTGGAAGGTTCATAAGACCTGTAAGTTCATCTCTTGTGCTGTTTGTTAAGAAAGAAGAATTCTTTTTCTCAAGAACATCTTTTTCTTCGAGAACTTTTGTATATTTGTATGCCTGTGAAATTTCATTACAGATGATTTTGAGGAAAGTAGAAGAAAGAGAAATCGTCTGATCTTCTACAACTCCAATCAAATATCCGTACTGAACGTTTCCATAAAAAATCGGCTGGTATGAATAATGATATGAAACATTTCCAAAAAGTTCTTTCGGGAGATAGCTTTCTGCAAGATTAAATTTGTATTCAACATCAACAAGTTCAAGATTTCGTTTCTTATCAACACAGAAAACCATTTTTGCAGTTTCCGGTAAATCAATTATTTCATCTTTTCCAGTACTTATAGGCTCATCATAAAGAACAACGACAAAGAAATTAATTTCAAGCCACTTCAAAATCACAGAAAGCTTGTCGTACAAATCTTTGAGAGTTTCCTCAGATCTTGTTGAATCAAGAAGAGAGAATATTTTATTAAACTGAAGTTCATAGCTTAAAACGTCAGGCTTGATTGCATTCCCTTTTGAATCAGAATATTCCGAGCCATCAAGATAAAGCTGCTTTTTCTTTGTATTTGTCTTGCATCCTGCGCTTTCACGGCAGATTGCCTTAACATCAATCGTAGTCTCAGACGGCACTTTAACACCGTTAACAAACTGGTCTGCCAGAAACGCAACAGTATTTCCCTGCTCTTCTATCTGCTGGTTGATTGTCGCAAGCGGAATCTCTGCATCCTTTGCAGAATCGATATCATCAAATCCGATTACCCTTACATCCTGTGGAACTCTCAATCCCAGTTCTGTCAAATAAGAAATACATCCGAATGCCATCGCATCATTTGCTGCAAAAATCGTATCAAACTTAACGTCATTCTTGGATTTGATTTTCTCTTTCAATGCATTGTAAGCACTGTCTACGACAAACTCACCGTAATAAATTTCGTTTTCATCAAATTTTACTTTATTCTCTTTCAGAGCAAGCTTAAATGCATCAAGTCTTTCTTTTGCTTCAATTGATTTTTCAGATTCAACTCCCATGAATGCAAACTTTTTGGCACCGTGCTTTGCGATTACATGCCTTACAAATTCTAAATATGCATTCTTGCAGCTGACACGAGTTCTGACAGTATTGTTTAATTTAAGTGGAATTGATAAAGAAACGATTTTCTTGTTCTGAATCGGTTCAAGATATTTAGTAAGTTCTTCCGGTGTAATGTGCGAACAGAATGTAGGAGACCCGACAATTACACAATCAACAGCTTTTGTTTCAAGAAGCTTTATTCCGGACATATACTGAAGTCCGAAAGTATCCTGTTCAAAAGTTTCAAGTCTCACCTGAACAAGCAGAACGTTATAGTCAGTATTTCGAAAATATTCAAATATTCCTTTAAGAGCTTCTTTGATATAATCGGACCAGATTTCCTGGACCAGTACTGCTATCGTTTTTTTCATTTCATTCTCGTGTGATGGATTTCTTTTTCTTTATATTGTTCGACATCCGCAGCCTTGATCAATTTTTCAAGATCGCGGTTCTTGTCTGAATATGGAACTCCGCCAATGCTTATCGAAACATCAAACGGAAGTTTAAGTTCATCTTTTATTTCTGCACTGCACTTATCAAGCCTTCGCTTTACATCATCAATTTTATCAACCGAAAGACCCGGCGCAACAATTACAAATTCATCACCTGCAAGACGACTTATCATATCGTTAACACGGAATGTCCTCTGTAAAATCAATGCCTGTGCCTGAATTGCCTTGTCTCCGTATTCATGACCATAGTTATCATTGATAAGTTTAAGATGATCCATATCGCAGAACAAAACCATTCCGTCTTTTTCGAGATTAAGTGAAAGCTCGATTGATTCAGTTCCAAATTTCATGAGGCCACGACGGTTAATCAAACCAGTAAGTTCATCTGTAAACGATTTGATGTTGAGGTCAATATTTTTTTCTGCAAGCGCAGTTTTCTCTTCGAGATTTTTTGTATACTTATAGGCAGTTGCAATTTCATTTGCGAAAATCTTAAGGAAAACATTATTCAAAGAAAGGCTTTCAAAATCAGTTTCAATAATGATGTAACCGTAATTATAGTCTCCGTAAAAAATTGAACTCATAAGCATTACTTTGTTGTAATCACCTGTTATATGACTTGCAAGATATTCTTTCTTAAGATCAACAGAATATTTTTTATTGACTTCAATTATGTCATTTTTAATATCAACGCAGAATGCCATCGTTGCAACATCAGGAATATGCGGTATGTCTCCGATATCAACAAAAACAGGATCATCAAACAAACATACTGCCAGTGCATTTATCTTATTATAATTTACAATGTCATAAATTTTCTGAAATACAACTTCGAGCGTTTCATCAGACTGAGTATTATCAAGCACATTCTGAATTGTATGAAGGTTTACATCTTCTTCTGTTTTTGCAACAAGCTTAAGTTCTTCTGCAGTTGTTATGAGTGAAGTCTGAGGATTGTATACACATCCGCAAGTGTTTCTGTAAATCGGTTTTACATCAATTACAGTTTCGCGCTCTACATTCTGCCCCGTAATAATCTTGTATGCAATTTCTGCAGCAATCTGTCCCTGTAATTCAATCTGCTGGTTGATAGTTGAAAGCTTTACTTCACCAATAGAAGCCTGCGGAACATCATCAAATCCGACAACCTTAATATCTTCAGGAACTCTGAGTCCAAGTTCCGAAAGATATGAAATGCATCCAAACGCCATCATATCGTTTGCAGCAAATATTGTATCAAAGTTGACGTCTTCTTTTTTCTTGATCTTTTCTTTCAAAGCTTTTACTGCAGTATTGAAAACAAAATCACCAAAATAAATGTCATCATCTTCAAGAGTAAGATTATTTTTCTCAAGAGCTTTTCTAAATGCATTCAACCTGTCTGCAGCTTCTACACTGCTTGTAATGTCAGCAGACATAAATGCAAACTTTTTCGAACCGTGGTCTTTAACCATGTGAGTTACAAAATCTGAATATGCTTTTTCACATGAAATTGTCGTGTGGTAATTATTTTTAACATCGAGTGGAAAAGTAAGTGATACGATTGGTTTATCAGAAACAGGAGCAAGAAGTTCTGAAAGATATTCCACGGACATGCGTGAACAGAACGTCGGCGCACAGATAATAATTGCATCGACATTTTTCGCTTTTGAGACATTAAGGCTCGACCAGTACTGCATTCCAAAACTTTCGTCTTCGTAGACCGGAAGCCTAAGCTGATTAATTAAAACATTGACATCTTTGTCATTAAAATATTCAAGAACATCCTTTTCAACGCCGCGAGTATAATCTGACCAGATTTCCTGAACAAATAGTGCAACTGTTTTTTTCATAAAACTCTTTCTCTTATATTTAATTATATATGCAAATTTCGCAAAAGTACAAATTTTTTTTCACTAACCCCGTGCTCGTGCACACCTTTACAGACAGCATTTTCTGTGTTAGATTATTTTAGTGGAATTTGGCCAAGCGCATTATCAAATTCCACCAAAATATATCACTGCCGAAAAACGGCAATCCTGGAGTTTTTATGTCTTCAATCGAAAAAAAACCTTTAGTTACAGATTTGTACACAGCTGACCCATCAGCTCACGTATTTAACGGAAAGATTTATATTTATCCTTCACACGACCGCGACATCGATGTAGAAAACAACGACAACGGCGACCAGTACGACATGACAGACTATCATGTTTACGAAATGGATGATGAAAATACAATGCCACGCGACTGCGGAATGGTACTTGATATTAAGGACATTCCATGGGCATCAAAACAGGTTTGGGCACCAGACTGCGCAGAAAAAGACGGAAAGTATTATTTCTTCTTCCCTGCACGCGACAAAGAAGGCTTCTTCAGAGTCGGAGTTGCCATTGGTGACTCACCTCGCGGACCTTTCAAGGCAGAACCAGATTACATCAAGGGAACATTCTCAATCGACCCATGTATCTTTCCTGACACAGACAAAAACTTCTACTTAACATTCGGTGGAATCTGGGGTGGACAGCTCGACAAATACAGAAACAACAAATACGACGAAGCAAACACAGAACCAACAGGCGACACACCTGCAGTTTGCCCAAAAATCGCAAAAATGAATCCTGACATGAAGACACTCGCAGAAGAACCACGCGACCTCGTAATCGTAGACGAAAACGGAAAACCTTTGACAGGAAAAGATCACGACCGCCGCTACTTCGAAGATCCATGGCTCTTCAAGAAAGGTGATACATACTACTTCACATATTCAACAGGTGACACACACTTCTTAAACTGGTCAACATCTAAAAATGTTTACGGCCCATACACATTCGGCGGTAAAATTTTGACTCCAGTTTTGGGATGGACAACACACCACTCAATCCTCGAATACAACGGAAAATGGTATTTGTTCTACCACGACTGTGAACTTTCAAACGGCGTTAACCAAAAAAGAAACGTTAAGTTCCGTGAGTTGAAGTTTGATGCAAACGGTGCAATCATCACAATGGACGGAATGGACAGATAAAAAAACGGGCTCTCAGTCAGATCCTCCATCTGGTTGAGAGCCCATTTTTTATAAGTTCCACTTAACTAAAAGTAAAACTATTTGCGTCCTGTTTTAAATCCGGCTTTCTTGATTGTAAGTTTACTGTTGATTTTGTCATCATACATAAACTGTACAGAAATAGCCTGAACAGGTTTCTTTACGATTTTGAAAACGATTACGCCTTCCATTTCTGTGTTAGCAGGAATGTTTTCAATTTTTGCATAATCATCACCAAGCTCTGTCCACCATTTAGCAGCTTCTGATGGGTCGATCAAACCAATCTGAAGGTAAGGAATATCAACATTGCTTGAAAATTTGTAGTGTACTTCTACAATGTCACCTACCTGTGGCAAATCACCTTTAAAGAATTTTGTAAACATAGGTGGGTTTACGTTCTGGTAGTTTGTACCATAAGGGTTCTTACCAATTGATACTGTTGTACCATTTGTAGTATCACCAAGGTCAATTACGTATGTTTTTGCCTGCGCAAAAGCAGTTGTTGCAACAGCAAGTGCAACCAAAGCAGTCATTAAAAATTTTTTCATTTTTTAATTCTCCCGGAAAAAATTTGTTTTTCTCTCTTAAAAAAAAGTGTACCACGGATTGAAAAAT
>JAGHSB010000140.1 GCA_018066075.1 Candidatus Treponema scatequi | reverse complement strand
TTTTAACGAATATCAATATAGAAGCGCTTAAGATAGATGCTTCTTTCATTTGCCTTTTTCCAGAGTCTGGAAGCAGGCCATTTGTTTACGATTGTGTCATAATCTGCAATCGAACCTTTGATGTTCTGAACAGGGGACTTGGCTTCGAGAATCTGTGCCTCAAGGAAAAGTCCTTCATCAATTCTGTTTGAAGTTGTCAAAAAGAAATCTCTTACAAGAGAAAGAGCTTCAGGATATTTTTTGTCGTTGTATGCTTTCTGTGCTGCATCAAGAAGGTCTCCCGAAGTAACAGTTGTTTCTTCTTTGTTTTCTGCTGTTGTAAATTCTGGAACTGCTTCTCCAACGTTGTCGCTTTTTGAAATGCGAGTCTGAATGTTTGAAGGGTCAGATTCTGTTTCGTTTGAATATGAAGTTGTTCCTTTGCGAAGTTTTGGTGCAGAAGAAGAACTGTTTTTTTCAGATGGAATTTCTTCGCCTGCATTTTCTGCTGCTGCAACTTTCACAACTTTTTCAGGTTTCGGTGGAACTACAGATGCATAGAGCGGAGCTTTTTCATGTGTGCTGTCTGTTGCAGATTCTGTAGAAACAGAAACTGTCATGTAGTCGTCGATGTATGTCTGTGAAAGAGGATCGTTTTTATAAAAGTGAAGTGTAGCATCTCCTGCTTTTTTTGGCTGGAGTGTAAATACTGTCTCTCCGTTTTCAATTTTGCGTCCGAAGAAAACAAAGAGATTCTGTTTTTCAACTTCTCCAAGGTAAACCCATCCTGTTCCAGGGTATGCAACATCGATGAACTGATGATTTTTAATCTGCATTCCGCGTGATGGAACTGGTGCATGATTTTCTTCTTTGATTGAATCAGAAGCTTCTGAGAGTTCCTGCTGGAGTGTTTTTGGTTCTGTGATATCTGCTGCAGCTGGTTTATTGTCTGCAGGTTTTGTATTTGCTGCAGTATTTGATGAAGCGGGTTTTGCAGTTGAATTGTTTGCTGCAGGTTTATTGTCAGCTGCCGGTTTCTGAAGAGGTGCGCTGTTTTGTGCTGTATTTAATTTTGCAGTGCTGTCGTGTGCAGGTTTTGAAGCTGCTTCATTGTTTGCAGCCGCTGTATTTGATGTAGTTATATTTTCTGCAGTGGAATTTTCTGCTGCAGCGACATCTGTTTTCTTTTCTGAAAGGTCTTCTGCAATTTCTTCGTCTGAAATCTGTTCTTCTGTGTATGAATTATTTTCTTCGATTTTTTCTTCGAAAGCAGCTTCCTGTGAATTGTTTTCTGATTCTAATGTGTTGTTGTCGGCAGCATCTTCTTCCTGAGAAATTGTTTTTATTTCATTGGAAGTTTCTGATTCGTCTTCTGCATTTGTTTCTGTTGAAGGCTGGGCAAGTTGTACCTGAGAATTATCTGAAGGCTTTACTTCCTGTTTTGCAGTTTCGCATGAGAATAACAAAAGGCAGGTAATGACTGAAATAGAAATAACTTTTTTCATGGAGTTGCTCCTAAGATTTCATTTACTAATTTATCATTGTCGCTTTCGAGTTTATCAAGCTGCTGTTTGTCTGGCATTGTGAAAAATTCTTCTGCGTCTTCTTCTGTCCATTTATCTTTTGGTTCACGAGTGAGAGCATATCCGTCTGGAATTGAAGGGCCTTCAGGATAAAGAATTTTCTGGTCTGGTTCGAGCGGAAGTTCTATCTCTGCCGGAGTTTCAGGTTTTGCAGGTTTTGCTGCCTGAACTACAAAAATGATTAATGCGAGAAAAAAAAGTGCAACGAGAATTGTAATTAAAATCGCGAGTACTTTTTTTTCTCTGTAAAAATCTCTGACATTATCAACAATGTCATTAACATCAATCATCAGTTGTTGTCCCCGAAATTGTCAGAAGGTGTTTCTTCAGAAGCCGGTGCATTGTCAGAGTCTGAAGTATTTGCATTGTCAGAGTCTGAGGCATTTGCATTGTCAGAAGTTTCTGAACTGTCGGCTGGAGTCTGATCGTTTGTATTACTGTTGTCTGCAGGCTGCTCTGGAGCTGCAGGCTGTGAAGTTCCACCTGTAGAAAAATTCTGTTCTGAGGCTGGCTTTGACAGGTCTGGTCTTGGAGGAAGAACGACGCCCTGTTCTGGTTCAACATCTTCTTCTACAAAGTTGTCGTTTTCGTGAATAACTTCTTTGCGGATAGTTTCGATGTCGTCATCAAGGCGGAGTGCGATGATTTTTGAAACACCTGACTCTTCCATTGTAACACCGAGCATTGAACCTGCACCCATTACAGTTTTCTTGTTATGTGTAATTACGATGTACTGGCTTATGTTTGCAAATGATGTCAAAGCAGTTACAAAGCTTGAAACGTTCTTGTCATCAAGTGCGGCATCAATTTCGTCGAGGAGACAGAATGGACTTGGTCTTACCTGGTAAGTTGCAAACAGGAGGGCAATGGCTGTCATTGTTTTTTCACCACCGGAAAGGAGTGCGATGTTTTCGAGTTTCTTTCCAGGTGGCTGAGCGAGAATTTCAATACCGGTTGTAAGAATGTTCTCTGGATCTTCGAGACGAAGTTCTGCGTGACCTCCGTTGAAGAGGCGGCGGAACATGTTGTGAAAGTTCTTTTTAATCTTGTTGTATGTATCAAGGAACATGTCACTTGATTTTGCTTTGATTTCCTGAGAAACGAGGATAAGGTCGTCGAGAGACTTTTTAGTATCGTTGTAGTTTGCTTCCTGTCTTTCGTAGCGGTCTTTAACTTCTGTAAACTCTTCAGGAGCCATCAAGTTGATGTTGTGTCCAAGGTCTTCGAGTTTCTGTTTTTCTTTTGAAAGATTTTCTTTCAATGTTGCAACAGGAGTGATGATCTTGTACATCTGTTCTTCGTAATCCATAAGATCGCGAGAGTACTGGTCCTGAAAGTTCTGTTTAACGTTTCTGATTTCTGTATCGAGTGATCCCATTGAAACAGAGAGCTGTTCGTACTGGCTCTGATATTTGTTCTGGAGATCCATTTTCTTTTTGAGGTCGTTTTCTTTACCCGCAGTCTTGCTGTTAAACTCGTCAATCTGTTTGTAAAGATTGTTCTGCTTATCAACAGTCTCTGCACCACGGCGTTCGATTTCTGCAAGTTCTTCGTCGATAGATTCAATCTGTTCTTTTGTATCTTCGAGGCGTTTTGTTTCACCGTAGATTTCATCTTCGTTTGTCTGAAGGTTTGCTTTTTCAGAAGTGATGTTGCGCTGAATGATTGTAATTTTTTCTTCAGTTGATTTGAGCTGTTCGGCCATTGCAACTTCATTCTGTTTGAGTTTGTAAAGAGTATCTTTGTATTCATCGATCTTCATTGAAAGTGTTACGTTTGTTGCATTGAGATCTCTGATTGTCTGATTGTTTTCTGCTACGATGCGCAGGTTGTCTGCAATTTTAGAATCGATTTCTCGTTTCTTTGTGATGATTCCTTCTGGTGCCAAAAACTCGCTGATGAATGCAGGTGAAGCATTGATGTAAGAGGTGAGTGCTTTTTCGAGAGAGAGAATCATTGCGTTTGCTTCTTCGAATGCACCTGCGGCTTCTTTTACAAGTTTAGAACCTTCGTCCATTGAACGGCATCCAGTTCTTGCAGCGTCACCAAATACGTTTTTGCGTCCTTCTGTAAATACACGGAGCTTTCCGAGAATTTCTTCGAGCTGTGATTTTGCTGTATTCATTGCGGCTTCTGAGTAGCCGGCGTCTTTAAGTTTTGAATCGAGTTTTGTTACGATGTCTTCTGTGATTGCAGTTAAATCAACCTGAAGCTGTTCTCTTGCTTTGTCGAGTTCTTCAATCTGGCGTCGTTTTTCTGCTGCGCGCTGATCGTTTTCTGTAATCTGAGTTCCGGCTGTGTCGATGTTTGCCTGGAATGATTCGATGTTCTTTTTGATGTCAGCAAGATATTTTGTTTTTTCGTGAAGGCTTGCGTGTGCTTCATCGATTTCTTCTTCTGCTTCGTCAATTCTTTCCTGAATTAATTTCTGCTTTGATTCGAGCTGAGAAATTTTTTCTTTGATTTCTGCAAGTCGTGAGTTCTGCTGCTTCTGAAGTTCGAGCTTACCGTTTTTCATGCTCTGAATTTCTGTGAGTTCATTCTGGCATGCGTAAACCTGTTCCTGAAGATTTTTTACGAAGTCACGGTTTTCTGTAAGAGAGTTCTGAATCTCTTCGATTTCTTTTCTTACGCTGTCACGCTTTTCTTCGATTTCTTTAATTGTATTTTCGTTGCGTGATTTTGTTTCGATGAAACCTTTTAATCTTAAAAGCTGAATCTCAAGCTGAATGTTAAAGATGTCTTCTTTAATTTTTCTGAACTTTGTAGTTTTGTCAGCCTGAATTTTTAATGTATCATAGTTTCTCTTGATTTCTGAAAGAGATACTTCAATCTGTGTTAAGTTCTGTCTTGTCTTTTCAAGTTCGCGTTCTGCTTCTGCACATTCTGCTTTTGAACGGCTGATACCTGCAGCTTCTTCGAAAAGATAACGGCGGTCTTCCGGTTTGCTTGAAAGAATCTGGTCGATCTTTCCCTGTTCCATTACGGAGTAGGCTGCTTTACCGACACCAGTGTCCATGAAGAGTTTTCTGATTTCTGAAGGACCAACCTGTCGGCCGTTGATAAAATACTGAGCTTCACCGCTTCTGTAGAGACGGCGCTTGATTTCGATTTCAGGGTCTTCAAGAGGAAGAAGACCGTTTTCATTCATGATTGTGAGGGCAACTTCTGCAACGTTGAGGGCCGGTCTGTTAGCAGTTCCGGCAAAGATAACGTCTTCCATTTTGTCTGCACGAAGGTTTTTGCTTTTGTTTTCAGCAAGTACCCACTTCATTGCATCAACTACGTTACTTTTACCGCATCCGTTAGGACCGAGCAGCGCTGTAATTCCACTTGAAAAATCTATATGAGTTCTGTCAGCAAATGACTTAAATCCGAAAATGTCTAGACTTTTTAAAAACACTGTAAACACCCTTGATGTTTATAAAGAATATTATACTATAATAGCACTTTTTGAGGGTAAATTCAATTATTCCTGATATTCGATGTCGGACGGGTTTACGACTTTTCCTTTATAGAGGACTTTCGGATAGACTGTGAGGCCAAACTTTTTCTCGAGGGCGGCGTATTTACGCATCTCGTATTCGTCACCGATTACGACATTTATGCCAGTTTTTCCGGCGCGGGCTGTGCGTCCTGAGCGGTGGATGAAGAAATCTTCGTTTGAAGGGAGGTCCATCTGGATTATGTGCGAAACGCCCTGTATGTCGAGGCCGCGGGATGCAAGGTCAGAAGTGACTAAGATGCGGCATTTTCCGTTTCTAAAGCGGTCGATGGCTGCTTTTCGCTCTTTTTTGTCAGTTTTTGCGTGAAGCGCCATGCAGTCGACCTTTTTATATAGAAGTTTTGATGCAATATTTTCTACCTGATCGGCGCGGCTTGTGAAAACGAGGGCTTTTTCAGGGTTTTCGGCTAAAATAAAGCTTTTGAGGGCAGCTATTTTGTCGCGGTTTTCGGCAAAAATGGCCCAGTGAGTGATTTTCTTCGATAAAATATCTTCTTTTGGCATTATTACAAAATTCGGGTTCGAGAAAATTCCACCTAAAATCTTCTTTGTATTATCATTGATAGTAGCAGAGCAGGCGATGAACTGTGCGTCGCATGGAATTGTGGCGAGGAGCTTTTTGGTTTCGTCTGCGATTTCGACTGAGATGAGGCGGTCTGCTTCGTCGAGGACAACGGCTTTGACGTTTGAAGTCTTGAGCTTTTTGAGGTGAATGAGTTCGAGGATGCGGCTCGGGTTTCCGATTATGATCTGCGGCTTGTCCTTGAGGGCTTCGATCTGGCGCTTGAGCGGAGTTCCGCCGATGAAAAGGCTTGTCTTGAGGCCTGTGATTTTTGCGGCGTTAGTTTTGATTTGTGAGGCGAGCTCGTAGGTCGGAGCGATTATGATGATTTTTTCTTCTTTTGATGGAATTTCTTCTAGCGCTTGTACCAATGGAAGAAGAAATGCGAATGTTTTGCCTGTTCCTGTTTCTGACTCGAAGATTACGTTTTTTTTCTGTAAGATTTCTGGAATTACATTTGCCTGAATCTGTGAAGGCTCGGTGATTGAAAGTTCTTCTAGTTTTTTGATGAGTTCTTCTTTTATACCGAGAGCGGAAAAAGATTTGATTTCGTTTGAATTGTCTGCCATTTCTATAATATAGCATATAGCCGTAATCTATGCTATAATTTGCGGGATATGAAAGTTGGAATAGATACTTTCGGTCTCGACCACGGTCAGTCAGGACTTGGTTCTTATCTTTACTATTTAATGCAGAATCTTGAAGAAGACAAGGACATCGAGTTTGAACTTTTCGGCCAGGAAACAGACCGCTATACATATAAAGCTAAATTTGACGTTGAATATACAGCTGTAAATGTTTCTGATAATGTCAGAAAGCAGCGTGCCTGGCATTTTTTTAAGGCAGACAGATTTGCCGCACAAAGAGAATATGATGTCGTAATTTACAGCGCCGCAAACAGAATGATTCCGTCGAGTTTTTCTGTCCGTTCGATTGCAATCGTAAACGACATTGTTTCAAAACAGTACAATGACAGAAAAGACAAATATTTTCGTAATGTTGTAATTCCATCATTCAAAAAAATTAACGCAATCATCGTTCCAAGTGAATTTGTAAAAAATGACCTTACATCACTCGACATCACACCTGAAAAAATTTTCGTCATTCCAAACGGAATCGACCACTCGATTTTTTACCAGCAGCATTTAACTGATGTCGAATATGTAAACATAAAACCTTATGCAATAAAAAGACCTTACATAATTTATCCGACAAAAATTTCTGGTCCTGATAAAAATTATGAACAGCTCATCAATGCTTTTAATATTTTCAAAGAAAAAACAAAACTTGAACACCGTCTCGTTCTTGCCGGAAGCCAGACAGATTATGCCGAAGAAGTAATGAAGTTTGTTTTATCTTCTCCGTATGCTTCAGACATTTTCATGACAGGATTTTTTCCGCACAAAGAACTCGGTACTCTTTATGCAAACGCCGATGCGTGTATTTTTCCGTCGAGTCAGGAAGGAGTCGGACTCCCGATTCTTGAAACGATGGCAAGTGGAATTCCTGTCGCGTGTGCTGATAAAGGTGCGCTTTCTGAAATCTCAGGCGGAAATGCTGTGCTGTTTAATCCTGATGATGTTGATGGAATGGCAGCAGCAATTGAAAAAGTTGTGTGCGATAATGATGTGCGGGGCAGTTTAGTGGAACGCGGTTTAAAGTGGGCAGGAGAATTTACCTGGAAGAAAACTGCGGAGAGAATTGTGGAAGTGATTAAGAAGTAGAACTCAAAAAAACTGCCCGGACATTTCATCCGGACAGTTCCCAAAAAAAATCCGTGTTTAATCTGTGCAATCCGTGTCCACCATTTTCACACAAACCGCACATCTTCACTTTAACCTACGCCGTCTTCTCAACAAGAAGTTTCTTCGCGTCTGGTAACTTTCCACTTGTAACAAAATCTTTTGTAATCTCGAGTTTCTTTTTGCCTTTGACACTTGGAATTTCGTACATGATGTCGAGGAGCATTTTTTCTACGATAGAGCGGAGACCGCGGGCACCTGTTTTCTGTTTGATTGCGATGTCTGCGATTTCTGCAATTGCTTCGTCTGTGAAAGTTAAATCAACATCGTCCATTGCAAAACTTGCCTGGAACTGTTTTGTGATTGCGTTCTTTGGCTGAGTTAAAATTGAGATGAGGTCATCGCGTGTTAATTCTTTGAGTGCAACAGAGATCGGCATACGACCGATAAGTTCCGGGATGAGACCGAATTTAACAAGGTCGTCAGATGTTACTTTATTCAAAAGTTCCATCTTTTCTTGATCTGTCATTGTACCTGCTTTTGATCCAAAGCCCATTGAGTGTTCGTTTGTACGCTGTTCGATGATTTTTTCGAGGCCTACGAATGCACCGCCGAGAATGAAGAGGATGTTTGTTGTATCGATTTCGAGCATTTCCTGGTTTGGATGTTTTCTTCCGCCCTGAGGTGGAACAGAGGCTTTTGTTCCTTCGATGATTTTGAGGAGGGCCTGCTGAACGCCTTCGCCTGAAACGTCGCGTGTGATTGAAGTGTTTTCGCTTTTGCGTGCAATCTTATCGATTTCGTCGATGAAGATGATTCCTTTTTCGGCAGCGGCAATGTTTCCGTCTGCTGCGTTGATGAGTTTTAACAAAACGTTTTCAACGTCTTCACCAACATAACCGGCTTCTGTCAAAGTTGTTGCGTCTGCAATTGCAAATGGAACTTTTAATTTCTGGGCAAGTGTTTTTGCAAGAAGTGTTTTTCCGCTTCCTGTTGGTCCGATCAAAAGGATGTTTGATTTTTCGATTTTGACATCTGACTTTTCAAAGTTTTTGAGAGATGCCATTCTTTTGTAATGGTTGTATACAGCAACTGAAAGTGCTTTTTTTGCATAGTCCTGACCGATGACATACTGGTCGAGGTATGCTTTGAATTCTTTTGGAGATGGAACTTCTGACAAATCGATTGAAAGTTCTTCGCCAGGTTCTGAATCAAAAATTCCCTGACAGATTTCAACGCATTCGTTGCAGATGTAAACCGGAGCAATGCGTGATCCGATTAATCTGCGTAAGTCGTCTTTTTTATTTCCAGCTGGAAGTCCGCAGAATGCGCAGAATTCCTGATTACCGATTTTTTTCAAAATTATTTTCTCCCTTCCATTACACAGTCAACGATGCCGTATTCTTTTGCTTCTTTTGCACTCATGAAAAAGTCGCGTTCGATGTCTGCGGCGATATCCTTTTCTGATTTACCTGTATCGTGTGCAAGGTATTCGATTGAAAGCTGTTTGAGTCTTGCAATTTCTTTTGCCTGAATTGCAATGTCAGTTTCCTGACCTTCTGTTCCGCCTGAAGGCTGATGAATAAGTACGCGTGCAGATGGAAGGATAAAGCGTTTGCCTTTAGTTCCACCAGCTAATAAAATTGCGCCCATACTTGCAGCCTGACCGAGACAGATAGTCTGGATAGGACACTTAACGTAGTGCATTGTATCGTAAATTGCGAGTCCTGCTGTTACAGAACCGCCTGGTGAGTTAATGTACATGCTGATATCTTTGTCAGGATTTTCTGATTCAAGAAACAAAAGCTGTGCAATAATTGCGTCAGCATTCTCATCTGAAATCTGTCCGTCTACGAAAACGATTCTGTCTTCGAGAAGGCGGCTGTAAATATCATATTGTCTTTCACCGTTACCGCTTTTTTTGATAACATAAAGTGGATAATAACTCATCTGTTCGTTCATTTTGTGTCCTTAATTGCTTTGGTTTCGTTTTCTTTTTATTATATTAAGTATAGCAAAAA
>JAGHSB010000168.1 GCA_018066075.1 Candidatus Treponema scatequi | reverse complement strand
ATATTGTAAAATCTGGTATAAAACTCTCATTTTTAACACTTTTGTCTCGTATTTTGGGTGTAATCCGTGAAGCAACAAAAGCTCACTTTCTCGGAACAAGTGCCCTCGCAGACGCATTTCAGATTGCATTCTTAATCCCTAACCTTTTGAGAAGACTTTTTGCTGAAAACAGCATTTCAGTAGCATTTATTCCGACATTTCGCGGTTATCTCGAAGATGACAAAGAAAAGAAAGATACACAGCAGTTTATAAATTCCACTTTTACCCTCATAACTTTCTGTACGACAGTTATTGTTATAATTGGAATTTTCATCACCCCTTTCATCGTAAGGCTTTTTGATCTCGACGCAAGCCAGGCACAGGTTTCTGAAACAGTAATTCTTACGAGAATCATGTTTCCATACCTCATCGTAATTTCAATTGCAGCCCTCTTTCAGGGACTTTTAAATACAGTAAACATTTTCTCACCGTCAGGTTTTACACCGATTCTTTTTAATCTTTCGGTAATTCTAGGAACAATTTTCCTTTCAAAGAAAATGGAAAACCCTGCACGTGCAATGTCTGTAGGCGTAATGGTCGGCGGATGCATTCAGGCATTGTTTCAGCTTCCGTTTGTACTTAAAACCGGATGGCACGTTTCATTTACTTCACTCAAGAAAACATTTACAAACTCTGGAACAAAAAAAGTAATCGCACTCATCGTTCCGACAATCATCGGTATGGCAACTTACCAGCTCAATGACCTTGTTTCAACGGCACTCGCAAAAGGAACAGGCGAAGGAATCGTTTCAAGTTTGCAATATTCACTCAGACTCCAGGAACTCATTCTCGGAATCTTTGCAGTTTCAATCGGATCTGTAATTCTTCCGGATTTAACGGGACTTGCAAAAAAAGAAAAATGGACAGAATACAATGAAATGCTTACAAACGCAATCAAGATCATCGCATTGATCTGCATTCCGGTTACTTTCTATTCACTCATCACGGGACGCGAAATCATTTCCCTCGTTTTCAAGAGCAACGCATTCAATGACAATTCTGTTGCAATGACTCTGAGCGTATTCGTATTCCACATGGCAGGACTTTTCTTCATCGCAGCAAACAGAATCATCTCTCCTGCATTCTACGCACAGGGAAACACAAAGCTTCCTACCCTCGCCGGAATCATTTCATTCGGACTCAACATCGTATTTGCAATTGCTTTTTCAATCTTCATGAAAGGCCCTGGAATCGCACTTGCACTTTCTCTTTCAAGCGTCGTAAATACAGTTTTGCTTTTCATCTTCTTGAACAAGCTCAAAACAACAGACAGCAAATCAATCGCAATTAAATCTGTTCTTTACGGATTAAAAATGGTTGTACTTTCTGTAATCGCAAGCATTCCGATTTACTTTTTGCATCCGATGTTCGTAGAAAAGTTCGGTCATCTCGGACGCTTTGCCGGAAACGGAATACCGCTTTTACTTTCATGTGCTATTTTTGGTTTATGTGGAATTTTATTATTACTGGTTACTAAAGACGAAATACTTTTCATCATCATAAATAAATTTCTCAAGAGAGGAAAAAAATAAATGAAAGATTACACAAAAGAAGAAATGAAAGAAATTTATAAGCGCAGAAAAGAATTTCTCTGCGACTTTATGATAGATAACAATGTCGATGTAGTTGTAATTGACGATTCAGAAGACAACAGGGATGCAAACCTCAGATATTTCTGCGGCCACATCTCAGACGGAATCTTAATCATCAAGGCAGACGGTTCGACAGTTTTGATTCCATGGGATGAAAACCTTGCAAAAGACAATGCAATTGCAGATAAAGTAATTCCGTTTACAAGATACGAAAGGGATAATGTCCGTGCAGTAAAAGCAGTTCTCGGAGCAATGCCAAAGAAGAACAAAATGGTTGTTGAACTTTCTCCACGCACAGCTTATCCTGATTTTCTTCGCTTTATCGATGCACTTCCTGAATGGGATGTCCGCTGCCGCGAAGAAGGATGCCACAACTATGCAGTTACAATGCGTTCAATCAAAGACGATTACGAAATCGAATGCACAAGAGAAGCTGCAAAAATCGGTGACAAAATCATCGACGGAATCGAACAGCGAATCAAAAAAGGAAAAATCAAAACAGAAACTGATGTTGCACTCTTTATCGAAAGTGAATGCAGAAAATACGGATGCGAAAGAACAGGATTTGATACACTTGCAGCAGGACCGGACAGAAGTTTTGCAATCCACTGTTTTCCTAATTACACTGCAGGAGAATGGCCTGGAAACGGACTTTCAATCCTCGACTTCGGCGTAGTTTACAAAGGATACACAAGCGATACTACTCTCACTGTTGCAAAAGGAAAATTAAATCCAAAGCAGGAAGAACTCATAAAGCTCGTAGAAGCAGCCGCAGAACTTGGAAAAGAACTTTACCGCAAAGATGTTTCAATCAAAACATGCGCTTCAAAAATTGATGATCTTTTTGCAAAGAAAAAAAGAAAAATGCCGCACGGACTCGGTCACGGAATCGGTCTTGAGATTCACGAGTTTCCGTTTATAAGACAGAGAGTTCCACCAGAACTTGACTTTCAGCCGGGAATGATCGTAACGCTTGAACCGGGACTTTATGACAAAGCACTCGGCGGTGTTCGTCTTGAAAACGACATTCTTATTACAGAAAAAGGAAATGAAGTTTTGACTCATTCCCGAATAATCAGAATTT
>JAGHSB010000102.1 GCA_018066075.1 Candidatus Treponema scatequi | reverse complement strand
CATGATAAGTCATATAAAAATTTGAAGAAACAAATTCGTAACTTTCAAGAAAATGAAAGCCTTCTGTATCAATTTTAGAAAAATCTCTGTCCAAAGACAAATAATACGAAGCTGAATATTTTCCACTATTTATGATATCTGTATTTGAAATATCAAAATATGATCTCGTCATTTTCGATATTTCAAGATATTCAATTTTCCCGCTATCATGATTCAAAACAACAGTTGAACCATCAACTTTAAAAGTTCCATGTGAACTAATCGATGTACAATCTACCCCATAATGAAAAGTACCGTTCTTTTCAAAACGAAGCGAAGTGATTCCCCCAGAAATCCATTCATAAGGCTTACAGAGAAAGTCTTCAAGAGCCTTTCCTTTTAATGTTGGAATATATGTTACTGGCTGTTTGTTAACAAGATAACCGCCGTAAATCCATCCGTATTCAGGGACACCTTTTTCTTTCCACATATAGCTTGGAAGCAGAACTTCAATCCACGGGTCGTCTTTATCATCAATGCTTTCTGTTTTTCCGACTGCGACAAGTTTAACAATCACAGAATGCGGCAGAACTGCAATTTTATTTCCACTCAAATCAGGCTTATCACGAACTCTTAATCCCGAAGTAGCGTCAACATACATATTGTCGATAAGACGGCCGTCTTCGTAAAAGCGGTTTTTGTCTGCAAAAGCAAATGCAGAAGCGAAGATTAAAAGTGAACAAAGAAAAAACTTTTTCATAATTTTCCTCAACAATAAAATATCTCTCTCGAAAAAAAATAACCGAAGACAAAAATATCGTTTCTAAAAATAGTATAGTGAGGGGCGTTTTGATGTCAATTACAAAATATGATAATTGGATATATTTTTTGTAAACGTGCGTATTATAAGTGTGGAGGCAAAAAGATGAATCAATTCACAGAGCCTGGTATAACGACGGCCTGGAAGATGGAATTGAACAGGGAATTGAACAAACTAAAATCGAAAATGCAAGAAAGTTGTTTGAAAACGGAGTTTCAATCGGGCTTATCGCTAAATCACTTGATATGTCTGAAAAAAAAGTAAAAGAGATTGTCAAAGACGTTATCGTTTTATAATTTCATTCCACTAATTTTTTTAAATTTCACACAAACAAAAGACCGGCCTTCAAATTTGAGGCCGGTCTTATAAATTCCACTTAAATAAAAATCTGATTAAATACAAATTCCACTTGCAAACTAAACTTCAACTCTCTTAATGTGAGCGCCGAGGGATTGTAAGCGTTCGACGAGGTTTTCGTAGCCGCGTTCGATCTGGTAGACGTTGCTGATGCGGCTTTCGCCCTGGGCTGCGAGGGCGGCGATGACCATTGCCATGCCGGCGCGAACGTCAGGGGAAACAAGGTGGTCGCCGTGGAGGGCGCTTGGGCCTGAGACGAGGGCGCGGTGCGGGTCGCAGAGTGTGATGCGGGCACCCATGTTGATGAGTTTGTCTACGAAGAACATGCGGGACTCGAACATTTTTTCAAAGATGAGGACGTTGCCTTCGACCTGTGTGGCAACGACTGTCATGATTGATGTCAAATCTGGTGGAAATCCTGGCCACGGTGAGTCGTCGATTTTTGGTGTCTGGCCGCCGAGGTCTGTGTTTACTTTGAGTTCCTGGCCCTGTGGAACTTCGAGTGTGTTGCCGTTGATTGCCCAGCGGATACCGAGTTTTGAGAATGCGATTCTGAGCGGGCGCATGTCGGCTGGATTTATTTTTTCAATTCTGATTGAGCCTTTTGTTGCGGCTGCAAGTCCGATGAACGAACCGATTTCCATGTAGTCAGGTCCGATTGTAAATTCGCAGCCGTGAAGTTTTTTAACTCCTTCGATGTAAAGTATGTTGCTTCCGATTCCTGTGATTTTACCGCCCATTGCATTGAGCATATTGCAGAGATCCTGAACGTGAGGTTCTGATGCTGCGTTTGTGATTGTTGTTTTTCCTTCGGCGAGGACTGCGGCCATCAAAGCGTTTTCTGTTGCTGTAACTGATGTTTCATCCAAAAAGATGTCGTCGCCTACGAGTTTATTTGCAGAGAAAATAAATTTTCCGTCGATGTCGACTCTTGCTCCGAGTTCTGTCAATGCGAGAAAGTGTGTGTCGAGTCTGCGGCGTCCGATTACATCACCGCCTGGAGGCATCATTACTGCTTTTCCAAGTCTTGCTACGAGCGGACCTGCAAAAAGAATTGATGCCCTGATTTTTTTTGACATCTCTGCAGGAATTTCTGCTGTCTTTACATCTGCGCAGTTTACTGTCCATGTATGTTCAGAAACTTTTTCTACTTTTGCACCAAGACTTTCGAGTACTTTGAACATTACGCCACAGTCTTCGATTGCCGGAATATTTTTTAATGTAACTGTATCTTCTGTCAATAAAGTTGCGGCAATACATGGGAGTGCAGAGTTTTTGTTTCCGCATGTTGTGATTGTTCCCTTAATTGGAAAGCCGCCTTCGATTACATATTCGTGCATTTTTTTGCTCCTGCTATTTTGTAATTAATGTACTTAAGTTTATTATAATATCGGTTGCTTTAAGCATCTGGCTTAATGAAACCCATTCTGAACTGCTGTGATAATTGTGCGCACCTGTAAAAATATTCGGCGTCGGAATTCCCATTTCGGTAAGTCTTGAACCGTCCGTTCCGCCACGGATCGGAGTCATAACAGGCTGCACTCCGCACTCTTCGTAAGCTTTGATTAAAACTTCTTTTACAAATGGAACTTTATCAAGACCTTGTTTCATGTTCAAGTACTGCTGAACATGTTTTACTTCGGCTCTTCCACCGACAGATGCTGTTGCCGCGTCTGCAAGTTTTTCGACAAGTGCCATTCTTTTTTTCATGTTTACTTTGTCAAAGTCGCGCAGGAAAAGTGAAACAGATGCTTTTTCCATGTTGCCTTCGATTTTGAGCGGGCAGTAGAATCCTTCGCGGCCGTCTGTTGTTTCAGGGCGTTCTGTATGCGGAAGGCTTTCTAAAAATTTTGCTGCAATCGAAATTGCGTTTACCATTTTGTTTGCGCGTGCGTTATTTGTGTGTGATGGAATTCCGTAAAACTCGATGTCAGATCTGAATGCGTTGAAACATTCTGATTCGAGTTCTCCGAGGTGTCCGCCGTCGACTGTGTATGCAAATTTGCTTTTGAGTTTTTTAAACGGAACTTTATCCATACCGTGACCTGTTTCTTCGTCAGGCGAGAACAATACTTCGATTGGTCCATGCTTGATTTTTTTATTTTTCAAAAGATATGAAAGCGCTGTTACGATTGCTGCGATTCCGGCTTTGTCGTCACCGCCGAGAAGTGTCGTTCCGTCGGTTGTGATGATTGTGTCTTTTTCGTCGGCTGCCTGTTTGAGTGCAGGTATTTTTTCTGGATCGAGTATGATGGAATTTTTAAGCTTGATTTTCTTTCCATCGTAATTTTTTACAATCTGAGGTTTAACGTTCTTTCCGGAAACTTCTTCGACTGTGTCCATGTGTGCAAGTAAACAGAATGGTTTTACTTTTTCACATCCAGAAGAGGCTGGAATCATTGCATAAAGATAGCAGTCCTTTGTAAGTTCCACCTCTTTAAAACCTAAATCAACGAGTTCTTTCTCAAGCAGCTTTGCAAACTCAAACTGCTCCGGCGTGGACGGGCAAATTCCACTGTCAGCATTTTCTGAATTGCTTGTCGAATGGATTTTGGCATATTTTACAAATCGTGCGCACAATTCGTCGCATTCTTTTGAATTGAATTCTAAGTATTTCATTATATTTAGAAT
>JAGHSB010000027.1 GCA_018066075.1 Candidatus Treponema scatequi | reverse complement strand
CTCTATAAAGTAAGATGTAAATGTATTTGTTTCTTTGAAAAGTTTTTCTGTTTCTCTGAAAAATAATTTTTTGAAAAAAATGAAAAAATTTCTAAAATATCCAAAAAAATGATTTGCGTATTTGAATATGCTCATGTATAATCAATCGAGTTTATCGGTTTATTTCATAATCAGGTGGAAATTATGGAAAAAAACGAACCAAAAAAATCGATGAAATTTACTGCGGCATTCTTAATTTTTGCGATGTGTTTCAACATCTTGCCGGCGCAGGAAATAGCAAGTTCAATTCATAACAGCGAAGCACAGCTGGAATATTACTTAGACAGAGCAATGCAGGAACGTCAGAACGAGAAATGGGAAAGTCTTGTTTCTGAAGGTCTTCTTGCTGCAATGGATATCTGGGAAAATGAGAACATTGAAGCTCTCGACAGTGATGCTTACGAATCTGAAAAGCAGAAAGCAGAAGAATATCTCGAAGAAAAAATAAATAAAAAATATACTCAGTGGTCTCTCGAAAAAGAAAGAGACAGAATCAATATGCAGGCAAGTGTTCTTGAACAGAAGCTCAGAGCTGCTGCACTTGCTTTTGAATACGAAGATGAAAACGGAAACAAAACTCGTATCGTTAATATAGATAGTTCTGAAGATGCAAGAGCTCAGTGGAATGAAATTGCTGAAAAAATCATTGCAGAATTTACTGCAGAGATGGAAAGCGAAACAGCAATCATGATTTCTGACATTGCAAACAGAAATAAAAACATCAATTTGAATGATGAAGAAACAAAGAAACTTGTTGATGAATTCGTTGCAAGCCAGAAAAAATTAATCAGTGAAAAATATTTTGAACTCAGTCAGAAAGAAGAAAACTCTTTGATGAATGACGTATTGTATGATCATGAATCATTGAGAAAAGCATCTGATAAAGAAGCAGCTGCTGTAATTGCAAGTCAGCTTGCTAAAGAAACTGAAACAAATACAGACCGTGAAATGAAAGAACTCTTTGATGAATTTCAGGAAGACATCATCAGAGGTGAACTTTCAAACTTTGATTTGCAGAACTCAGACTGGTTTGACAGATTTGAAGATGCTTTGAATCAGAGCCTCGAAGCTTGGAATAATGCAGAACTTAAGTTTTTGCAGGCTAGATCAGACTGGGAATTAAATGCTAAAGAAGTATTCATTTCAAATGAAGAAGTATGGCAGGCTGCATTTAAAGAACTTAATGACAGAAAAAATCAGTGGAATGAAAAAATCTATGCAGAAATCGCAGAACTTCAGCAGACTTTGAAGAATCAGAGAGCTGACCTTGAAAGCGAAATTCAGAATGATCTTTTTACATATTATGCAATGCTCGAAAATCAGAAGACAAGCAATAAAAAGATTATTATGATGCAGGAATCAATTTACAACGAAAGCCGTTCTTTGATGGCAATGAGCCAGGAAGGAATTGGAAACTGGTTTGATCACTGGGGTGAAAAGTACAACGGGTTATACTCTTATTGGAAGACAGAAGACGCGGCGACATTTAAATTATATTTTGGTAATACAACACAACTTGAAAACAATGATTTAAAAATAAATACAATATATACTGTCGATTCCGACAACAACAAAATCTATTCTGAATCAGAATCAATTACAAATCTTAAAAATCAGATTAATAACTGGAACAAAGCTTATCTTGCGATGGTAATTCGCGAAATCAGCAAAACAATTTCTGCATATAATTCACAGATATCTTCAAACAATTCTTCAATCGATTCATATCAGGCAATTATCGATAAGTATGATGGCCTTAGTCAAAGCGACATAAAAGAAGGCAAAAATATAACATCTCCTAATAATGCTGAACAGGGAAGAAAGAAAGATGCTTATGACTTCTATATGGAATATAAAGACAGCATCGAAAGCTATAGAGAAAAAGTTGCTGCTTTAACACGAGAAAATGTAAATTACAGAAATAAAATTGACAGCCTTAAAGGAATTAAGGTAGCATTTGAAAATACAGATGCATCAGATACAGATGTTTTGAGATCAAGACTTTCCCAGTTAAAGTCTTTCAAAGAAATCAGAGGTATTACAGATTCAGTTTTTACAGGAACATATAAAGCTCTCTGGAATACAGAAGATTTTATATTAGGCACAGGAAGTGATTTAACTTACTGGGCAACTCAATTGGAAAAAAATACACGACAGACAGAAGAAGCTGCTGTCGAATTATATAAAAAAGCCGGCTACACACTTACAGACAGCGGAATGAATGAACTTGAAAACCAGTATTTGAAAAATTCCGCACTTGAACAGTACTGGAAGGAACAGCTTGAAATCGCTACTGCTGTAAAAGAATATGCAGTTAACAGAACTTCTGCTCAGGAAGTATTGAGCGAAACAGAAGCAAATCTTGTTAATGCAATCAATGCATACAATACAGCTAATACAGAGTATCTTGCAACTCTTGATGTTTTGCAGACTATGACAGAAGGAGTTAATAATGCTTCTGCTCAGATTGATACTGAAAAAGAAAAACTTGATGCTTTGCAGAAAGTTCTCGAAGCAAAACAGAATGAATATTACGCAGCACTTGATGCATACAACGGATTGTATGGAAGTACTGTAGAAAAGAGCATCAATCAGATTATTGATTCGCTTAATGCAGAACAGGGCACAGAAGAAAATAAGAAAACTCAGCTTGATGAATATTATACTCTTCTTTCAAAGCAGGTAAGCATTACAGCAGAACAGAACAGACAGACAATTCTCAAAGGTCTTACAGATGGAATCTATTCTCCTGCAATTACAGAAGAGTCTATGGATAATTTCTCTGCAGCTGAAGTGAAAATGTATGCAGAATTGAAAACTAGTACAGTACTTGCTGATAATTTTGATCTTACTTTATTGAACAGTATTTCTACAATTTGCAGTTCTGAAGCTACATCAATTAAATCTGCCTTACAGCTTTTGAAAAGTGATACTACAAGCGATGCTGATAAAGAATTGTTGAAGATTTACATTGAAGCAAATGTTTTGAATATCAATAAAGCATTTAATAGAGAAAAACAGAAACGTGAACTTGCAAAGAACTTCTTGAATGGTCAGAATATTGATTCAAATGTTGTTTCAGTTTCTGCAATGGACATGACTGCTGCATTTATGGATATTTACTTCGAATTATACGTAAAAGCAGGTGTTGACAAAGATATTGATGAAGAGACAAAAGCAAGCCTTGATGCCGTTAAAGAAAAACATAGCAAAATGTCAAAAGAAGACTTTAATGCATACCTCAAGGAAAATCGTGATGAACCTATCATAGTTGCAATACTTAATCTTGCAAGTTTCTCTCCTGAGTATACATGTCTTTTCAATTCTAAATATAATGAAAAGCTTTTTGCACTTGGCTATGAATCTGCTTCAATTGTAGATCAGGTTAAGACTGGTTATTCAGAATATCTTATTTCAAATATTAACGAAGCCAATTCAAAGGCAATGACTAAAGTTTCTGATGTAATAAGATACAATAATCCATCGTCAATGAATAAAGATCAGCTTTTGAATTATATCGTTGAATTGAATATGGCTGCTGATGGTCTTGATGATGCTTCGGTTTCTGCATTGAATCTTTACATTTCTGAGCTTCTCTATAACTTTGCATATGAAAATAATACTTCAGTTGATATCAATGCAGTAAATCAGAAGGTATTGGATACAACTGCTAAAATTAATGAAATCTCAAAATGGACAAATTATATTCAGAATGCTTCTTATATCGGTGAAATATTAAAGAGTGATATTTTTGCTTCACTTAATGTAAACAGTGAATTGAGAAAGCAGATTATTACTCAGGCTGCATATTTGTATCTTCCATATGTAAAAGATCTTTCTTCTAAAGATAAGATTAAAGAAGATGTAGTATTTGAAGGAATTTCAGACAGTTTGAAATCTGCAGTTGCAGCTGAAATTGAAGCTCTTACAAAGACTTATCCTGAATATGAATATAAAACAAAAGATGAAGATTATGAAAAACTTGATAAGCTTTATGATTTGACAGAAACATATTTTGAAAAAGAAGCAGCAATTGCTGAAATTGAAGTTCAGATTAGTGTTTTGTCAAACCTTATTCTTTCGCTTGATCCTAAATCAAAAGAAGGAAAGAAGCAGATTGAAAACCTTGAAAAGAAAATTGCTGAACTTAATGATTCTATCACAGAAGTAGAAGATATATTCAATGAATATGTAAATAAAGATGAATACCTTGTTTCAGTTTTCGATACAATTGATTTTGATCTTACAGATAAAGATTATTACTTGCCTTCAATTATTGGAAGAGATTTCCTTTATGAATTGCTGTGTGCAGGCGCTGTAAATGAAAATGGAAATATTGTTGCAAGTGGTATTGATAAGATTGATGAAGTTAATGCTTATCTTGGTGAAAATAAGTTTGAAGATCTTGCACACTTTGCTGAAACAATTAAATATATCTGGTCATACAATGAACTTTTTGATGGAAATGCTTCTGACTGGATTGATTCACTTGAGATTTCGGATGATTTCAAAGCTGAATTAAAAGACTATTATGAATATGGAAGATTAATTTATCCTGTTTATTATAATGCTCAGATGCAGATGAGCTTTAATAATGGTGGTGATAAGTACTATAAAGACTTTGCCTCTATGCAGGATTCATTATTTGAAAATATTTCTGCTTTGTACATTTCAAACTTTAAGGAATATGTAAAAGCAGGAGTTGAAACGGAACTTAATTCATATCTTGAAAAGAAAGCAGGAGATTCTCTTTCTTCTGAGGCGGTATGGCTTGCAAATAAGAATGCTGAAATTGATAGAAATAATGCTGAAGTTTCAGAAGATAAGAAAGTACAGAAGTTAAGTATTGGACTTGATGGAATCCAGAGTGAAAAGAATTACACTTCTGCTTTTGCAAAATATTTTACTGAATATCAGACAAAATATGACCTTACATCAAATGTAAATATAGCAGAGAATATTAAATCTGATATTACCGAAGCTTATTTAAATATTTATTCTGAAAGAAATGAAAGACAGAATAATATTGCAGTATTGAAGAATGAATTTACATTGCTTGAAAAAATGTTTGATGACAGCATTGAAAAACAGCAGCAGTTAAATGAAGCTCTCAAGGCTTATCAGACTGCAGAAAACAATGTTAATACACAGAAACAGAATTATTACGGAGCAATCGAAACTTATAAAGAAAAGTGTGAAGATTACAATACTCAGATGGCTGTTGTTCAGTCTAAATATAATGTTCTTGAAACGAAGAGAATTGAAAAACGTAAGGCTGATGAAATTAAGCGTTGGGCTGACAATGAATATTTGCATGATTTCAAGGGTACATATAATTCAGTTGCATATGAAACTCCTGAAGAAATGTATGATAGAGTAAATGAAGCTTACACAAAAGCTAAAGCTGTTCTTGATTATATTTCAAGTGTTAAGAACTCAAAGACATCAACTGTTGAATCAAAATATGAAAAAGAATTTAATGAATACACAAAAGCTTATGAAAAATATTTCAGAGCAGTTTTGTTAAAATCTGAATTCTCTGCTGCAGTTGCTAAACAGGAAGCTGTTTTGAAAGAAGCAGAAGAAAAAGTTGAAAAAGCAAGAATAGAACTTATCAAGAGTTGTAATAATAAAGCGGAACTTTCGGATGCTGCTAAAAAATATGTAGTTGCAACAAAAGTAACTGACGGAAAATATAAGTTTGATATTGCAGGTTATGCTGATATTTCAACTTCTCAGCTTGAAACATATTACAACGATGAAAAATCATACTTGTATACAGATGAGAATGAAAATGACATCTATGTAGATCTTGCTCAGGCTGATGCATTCAGCTGGCTTTTGGAAATGGAAGCTAAGGGTGGAGATGAACTTGAAGATTTGATTCTTGCTGCATTCTATCTTTATTACAAGGATGACTCAGTAAAAGAAACAATTAAGAATATTGAAGATATTGCAAAGAATGATCCGAATGCAGGTGCTATTATTAAAGAACTTCATGGAATGAATTCAAGATCAATTTTCAATGATGCTGTTACAGCTGAAATTGAAGCTGTATACAATAAGGTAATTAATAATTCTGAAAAACGAGAAAATCTTGCTAAACTTCTTCTCTTTAAAGATACATATCTTGTTGAAGAAAACGAACAGCTTTTCTTCAGAGCAAACAACGTATTGTGCAGACGTGCATATGAAAGCGTAAAAGATGAATCACATTCAAAAGAACTTGAATTTATAGGACTTTCAGTAGCAATGGCAGCTGTTGCCGCAGGATTCTATGCTTGTGTTACAATCTTTACACCTTGGTTCCTTGTTCCCGCTATTGCTGCGACAGTTGCAGCTGCATCATTTGCAGCAACTGCTCATGACTTTGCAAGTTACATCAATGAACTTTCTACACAGCAATCTGCTGCAAACAATAATATTGCAGCAAAAGAAAAGAAGATGAATTCTTTGATTCAAGACTATAAAGATGCTGAAGCAACTCGTTCAGCAGAACGTGATAAATTGAATATCATGAAATTTGGTTCTGCAACAGGCTCTCTCGATACTCTTGATTACGATGCATTTGAAAAGTCATTGAAAGAAGCTTTGAAGACATCTGAACTTAGAAATGATGACGGAACTGCATTGCTTTCTATGAGTTATTTGAGCGAAATTTATGATATTGATGATAAAGATCATGCCAGCTTCAAGTCTTATTATGATGTAGTTAATAAAGACGGAAAGGAATATACATCTGTTGCTCAAGTTTTGTCAAAGATTTCTGGTAACTTAAGCTCAATTCAGCTTGAAAAAGAAATTACGTTGAATGATAAAGCAAATGCATTGAAACAGGCACAGAAGAATGCTGCTGTTGATTACAATAATGCAGTTCTTGATAATATTTCGAAAGCTAAAGAATATACTGATAAAGAACTTAATGCTAAAGCTGATGCTGCATTCGGAAATGATTCATGGAATGAAATTGCATACCAGAATCGCCTCCAGGAATTCTACGGTCAGTTTACTGATCATAAATACATCAGTAACAAGCGTGGAACAGAATCATACATTCAGGATGCAATCAGTAAGCTTAAGATAAGCTATGCTCTTGAGCTTGAAGAAGAGGAATCTCTCTGCTATGACGTAAGACAGTATAAAGATACTCTTACAATGCAGAATTACTTCAATGAAGAAGCTCAGATTAAACAGCAGATTGACCAGATTTTGTATGTTGCTGATAAAGAGTGGAATGAAGCTGAAAAGAAACTTAACGCAAGTCATAATACATGGCTTAATGATTTTGATGCACAGCTTGATGAAAAGAGAAATGCATGGACAACAAACTATGCAAACTTCTTAACAGAAAAATCTAACTATATTACAACTCAGTATGTATATGCTCAGAACGTAGGTAATATTGGCTCTCTCGTAGACAGTGGAATCGATGTAGAAAAAGTTCTTGCAGAATCATTGAGCGCTCTTGAAAACATAAATGTTGAAAATGAAATTCTCAGCATGCTTAAAGATGACATGAATGGATATGTTTCAACACTCTATAACGAAGAACTTTTGACAAACCTTTATAGCATGTCTGCTTTAGCAAATAATTCTGCAAAGAGCTATGGTGCAAGAGTGTTCTCCGGTCAGGAAAAGAATATCGGTACAATCGATTCTTATCTTTCAGCACTTAAAGTTCAGGATGAGATTGCAAAAGACATGAAAGACAATGCAGCTCGTCTTGCTGCAGAACAGGCCGAAACTCAGATTACAAAAATGATTGAAGCCTTTATGAATCGTATTGATCTTGAGAACAATGCGATGAGAGACTGGGAAGAAACACTTGTTAGAAACTATGGTTACGAATTTGGATCTACTATCAAGCGTGAAGCAATTGTAGATGCTTCATTCTGCAACACAATTCGTGATACACAGTATGTTCACCTCTACCAGAACTTTGCAACAGCAACGCCTAGCGTTCCATTTGCAGTAAATGCTGGTGATTCTAATATTGTAATAATGAGCAAAATTAAAAATGCACAGAACGCTCTTGCAGAATGGTCAGAAAGAATATTTGGTAGAACAGATGTTGATGAAAATGGAAATGAAGTAATCAAGTATTACAACGTTCCACGTGATGTAGCAGAATTAAATAACAAAAACGAATATGAAGCAAAATCAATTTCGAAAAAAGAACTTGAAGCAAAATCTGAAAATGATCAGAAAGCTTATGTTTCAATTCGTGACGGTGAGTTTGGTGAATACCTTGGTTATGAACCAGAATGGAATTCTGAAATAGATGTAACAAAGGGACGCGAAGCTAACTTAAAGAGCAAAGAAATCCATGGTGAAATCGGTTTGATTATGCTTGATTTCCAGTGGAATGAAATGGAACGTAGCTATGGTATGGCTAGATTCCAGATGCCAGTTTATGATAAGCCTTTGTGGCCATCTGGCGGATTCTTTGAACCACCTACATTAAGATCACTTACAGCACTTGCATGTGACATTGCAGGTATCATTACACAGCAGAGCTGGTGGCTTGGTCTTGTTGATGACGTATTGTTTGGTGCAATGGATCTTGCAGTAGAAAAGAAAGATCCAGCACAGGTTGCCATAGGATTTGCCAAAGCAGTTGCAATTAATGAATTAGGTGCAGGTCTTGGAGCTTTAGGTGGCTCTTTAATTGAATCTGCAAGTGCAATTTCAAATACTGGTCTTAGAATTGCAACAAAAGCTTTTATCGGAGCGGGAACGGCTTATACAACAAGCGCTGCCGGTGGATTTATCAATGCAATTCAGTATGATCCTGAAAACGGTTGGGGATATGACATTGATAGTGCATTAGAAAATCTTTACAGTCCTGGTACTATTGCCAGCACTGTAACTGGTGGTGTTACTGCAGGATTGAATGCTTACTTTAATGCTGACGGTACAGGTCTTGCTTTGAATGGACTTACATTCGATACAGATGCAATTAACTGCATGACATCACTTGCCGGTGGTTTTGCAGGAAACATTACAAGCCTTCTTATGGGCGGTGATGCAACATTTAACCTTCTTTCAATTATGGCTTCAAATGGTAGAGGCAGTGGAATGCTTGAGTTTAGCATCGGTGCAAATGGCGTTCATGCAAGATTTGGAACTGGCGGTACAAACATCAGTATCAATAATCTTAAGAATGTTGCTGCAGGTGCAAGAGAAGCAAAGAAAGTAAATGAATGGAAGACTGGAAGTCTTGAATCTTGGGCAAAACTCAATGAAGCAAACCTTGCAGGTTACTCAAGTAATATCGATAACCAGGCATTGTCACTTGCTATCTGGAATGAACAGGTTAATGTAGTATTTAGTGAAGGTCTTACTGATGCAAATGGTAATGCTGTAAACGGATATTATGATCCTGATACAAATTCAATTGTAATTGATTCTGGTTACCTTGGCAGTTCAAAAGATGATATGGCAAAACTTGCTGCAATATTTGGTCATGAAGGTGCTCATATGGCAGGTCATGACAATGAAGCAGAAGCACACCAGGCAGGATTTAATACTTACGGTGAAATTGCAGATCTTCTTGGAATCGAAGGTGATACAGATTTTGCAAAGGCAATGCTTGTTGAAGCTTTGAAGATTGCAAACAACGAATCAAATGGTGAAGGCATTCAGTATTGGAAACTCGTTAAAAACGGTCAGAACTCTTATGACTGGATGTGGGATGATGACCTTAACTTTAATATTGGTTTTGTTGGCAAGAACGAAATTGATGAAATGTTTAATGGTGATTTGTGGAAGAAGATTAAGATTGGCAGTAAGGGAATGTATATCGAATATGGTGATATGGACAAGCAGACTGCTTTACAGCTTGCATGTCAGCTTTCTTCTTATGAATATTTTAAAGGAAATAAAGACATATTCGTTAACATGAAGGATTATTTGACTCATGGTTACGAAGTAAATGACGGTGTTTCAAAGATAGAAAAAGTAAGGGCAAGAGGCAGAGAAGAATTTGCAAATGCAACAGTTAAGTTTGCAGAAGCAAGTACATCTGCTGCTGACTTTAAGTCATATATTTCAAAGAGTAAAGACTTAATAAAAGATTCTACAGCAAAGAAAAAACTCGATGATCTTAATAAGAAACTTGCTGCCGTAACAAAGAGCGGACATCTTGCACGTGCTAATGTTGAAAAGGCAAAGAGTGACAGAGTTCTTACAGCAAATGGAAACAGCTTCCCTATGGCTTTGAATGAAGGTCAGGATTATTTCAATATGACAACTGGATATGGATACAGTTATCTTACATATGGCAATGATGTTTATTTAAGAGCTCATTTCCAGAATGACTTTACTAACCAGAATGGCGGTCAATATTCAAACCCATTGATTGCAAGCAAGAATAATCTATCATATGAACTTGGTTATACAAGTACATTTGGTTTAAATTATATTGTAAGTGATGGAAACGGTAAGTATCAGCGTCTTGGTCATATGGATCCTAATGCGGTTATGGATTATATCGGTTTGGTTACAGGAAGTGGAACTTCGTTTGACGGCACATCTGTTTCTGGAGTACAGCAGAATTCGATCGTCGGACAGACTGGTACAACAGGAAAGAGTACTGCAATCCACCTTGACTTGACTCAGTTCTCAAACGGATATTCTGTAAATCCTGAAACAATCTGGAGTGCACTCTTTGAAGACGGAAGCATCAAGGATATCGCAGGAACAAGATGGTCTTCTAATGAAGTTGATCCTAATAAGACTTGGGATATCGACAAAATCAGATTTGCAGAAGAAGTAATGAACTTTGCATATGGAATTGATACAACATATGATCAATACGATTCTATCTGGTACAATTATGATAAGATGCAGCAGAAGAATTTTGAACGATTGATGCAGAAGTATGGAGACATATTACCATTTGATCTTCTTCAGTCATACAATGCTGAGTTGAAATCTAAACTTGAACAGGAATGGCTTGAGACATACCAGAATCGGGTAATGACATACAGATTGATGCAGAATTCAATCTTTACAATATACACGCCTGAACAGCAGGCTAAGTTGAATGGAATTGCTACATTCTATGATATCTACTTTCAGGGCGGTAACTGGTAACGGCTGGAAATAAAATAAAGCAGGCGAGTGCAGAACTTAAAATTCCAAATACCATAAAGAATGATAAGTTCTTTGAAAATCCTTCCTTGCAGATAAAAAGCAAAGGAAGGGCACTTGCGATGCTTGTCAAAGAAGTTACCAAAATACTTGAAACTTTATTTCTAATCTTATAACGTATCGATTTACATTCTGATTCAAGAATGTAAATCGTATTGTTTACACTTAATCCACTTAATAAAACCATTCCAGTAATATCACCAAGCTCGAGACTGATTCCAAATAAAAGCTTAATCACAAGCGGAATACAGAATGAAACAGGAATAATCGAAATCAAAAGAACTGATTTTCGTATGTCTTCTGTAAGTGCTGTGAGCAAAATTAAAACAGCTGCAATACTTATGAAGAGAGAAAAAAATAAAAGTCTGTACTGTTTAGAAAGCATTTCTATTTCGCGTGAGAAAGAAAAAGCATATCCTTTTTTTAACGGCAGTTGTTTCAATTCATCTTTTAAGTCTGCAACAATCTTATCTGTGCTTGCAAAAGATGCTTCAATCGTAAAATAAGCAGCATGTCTTGAATCTTTTCTGTAAATCTTTCCGTTTGACGTCGTTCTGTTTATCTGGCCAAGAGTATTGAGCCTTACTCCCTGACCGTTTACCGGAATGTAAAGATTCTGAACCTGGGAAAGAGTCGGAGTCTGATAATCTTTTCCTCGTACTCTGATATCCATTTCATGACCGTCTTCGAGCCATTTGTCTGCAACAGGCCCGAACATAATCCATCGTAAAATAGAAGCAGTCTGTTCTACCGTGATGTTGTTTGTTGCAAGCATTTCCTGTGACGGAATAAATTCAAAAAGGCCTTCGTTTTCTTTAAAGTTTAATACGATGTTTTCATAAATCGGATTCTGTCCCAGAAGTCTTACTGCATCGTGTGCGTAAGCTTTGCATTGCTCGGCATCATCACCAGTGATTGCAATTTCAATTGTCTTTGTTTCTTTCTTTTTGTTTGTATTATCTGGAACGTATAAGAATCCGTTTGGAACGAGATCTGAGAGGCTCGCTATTTTTGCGGCGAGTTCTTTTTTTGTTGTGAGCTTCTCGTCAAATCCTATTTCTAAAGATGATGTTCCTTTCTTTGCTTCCGATTTGATGAACTTTACTTCGCTGTAATCTGAAACAGTTTTAATAAGATTCTGGATTTCGGAATCGATGTAGTAAATATGGTTGTCGCTTTCAAATTCGATTGAAGCATAGATTACATCTGTCGAATGATCAAAGCTGAGGTTTTTTCCGATGAAGATAAAAATAATGATTGGTACAACGAATGCTGCTGAATAAACGATTTTTGAAAGTGCTCTGTGATTAAGTGAAAAGTCTGTAGATCTGTAGGTTGATCGGATTAAAAAACGTTCAACTTGTTTAAATAGTTTTTTTGAAATGATACTTTTTGAATTGTGTGAAAATTCCATAAAGCATGGATAAAAAAATATAGAAAGGACAGTCGAAGAGACTATCATTGTTCCGATTGTGATTGCGATTGTTTTGATTCCAGGGACAATTGTGTCGCAAAAGTATAATGGAATTAAAGTGATGATTGTCGTTAACGAAGCTGAAATGATTGAAGGTATCAATCTGACGACTTTTGAATTGAAACTTTCTTTATCGAGTGATGAAAAAGCAGTTTCGTTTATGATAAAGAAAGTGTCTGCTATCAATCCGATTGCTATTGCCATTCCGGAAAGTGTATTCTGGTTTAATGTAAGGCCTGTAAGCTGTAAAATTCCCACTGACCATAAACATGAAAGACAGATGAATAAAATTGTAAGTGAAAGACTTCTCACCGAATTGAAAAAGAACGGAATGATAAGGATAATGAAAATAAAACTTTCAATCAGAGCAACGAAAACTTTTTTGATGTTCTTATAAAGTTCTTCGCCGTTGTCGTAGAGAATGTTCCAGTTTGCTTCGATTTCTTTTTTGCTTTCGAGAAGTCTGCGGCATTCATTTGATATTTTGATGTTGTTTCCGTTTGAAGATGAAAGAATCGCAACTGTAATACATTCATTGCCGTTTATTCTTACGATTTCATTATTAAGTCTGTTTGACTTTTCAACTTCTGCAAAATATTCGAGAGTAGAATAGCTCTGATCAGTTTTTACAGGAAGATTTTTAATCTGTTCGAGTGTAGAAAGCTTTGTACTAAATTTAATGTTCTGATTCTGACTTGCTCCCTGAAGAACAGCTCCCGGGACTGTCGTATTTCCGTCCTGAACGATTGTGCTGAGCTGCATCGGACTCTGTCCGGCCTGAACTATTTTTATCGGATCAAATGAAATGTGAATCTCATCAATTTTACCACCAGCGATGATTACGTCAGAAACTCCATCAATTGATTCAAAATCTTTCTTGAGATTCTGTTCAATCCATGTGCGCATGTTTCCATCTACTGATGAACCTGAAAAGGAAATGCTGATTACTGCTTTGCTGTCGGATGCAGAAGAAATGATTCTCGGACGTTGTACATCAGGCGGAAGAGTTTCGTAAAGGTTTTGTACTGCATTTCTTATGTTGAGATATGTTGTTTTTGTGTTGACGTTTTTTTCAAAGTAAGCTGTGGTTGTAGTCTTTCCGTATTCTACAGTGGAACGTAGTTCTACGAGCTGACTGAGTGACATGAGTTTTTCTTCGAGTGGAATTGTAATAAAGTTTTCAATCTGTCTGCTGTCCATTCCATAATATTCAAAAATGACGGAATAAATAGTATATCTTGAGTCATTTGTTTCTCCGAGTTCAATTTTTGAAGCCGAAAAAAGCAGAATGACAGAAATAGCTGCGAGGATAAAGAATGATAATGTCGGTCTTGAATACCAGCTTTTCTTCATTATTTCTTTTTATTTCTCATACATAAGTATAAAATCGGTGGAACTACGTGAAGAACAAAAATCGTAGAAATGATAAGTCCGCCGATGATTGCAATTGACATTGATGACTGTGCATTTTTGTTAAGTGGATCAATTGCAAATGGAATGAGTGCACAAAGCGTTGTAAGAGTTGTAATTAAAACAGGTCTAAGTTTCTGTTTACATGCTTCGATGACATTGTCTATCGTTATTGTTTCAAGCGTATTTACGATTTCATACAAAATGATTGCATTGTTAACTGATGTTCCGAAAAGAACAACAAGTGCAATGATGCTGTTTACATTGATTGATTTTCCAAAGAACATAAGTGAGAAGAATGCACCTGAGAATGCAGGCGGAATTGCAATCAAAATTAAAACCGGGATAAGAAAACTTTCAAACTGGGCACCCATCACACAATAGAGAAGGAATAAGATGATGATTAAAAGTACTGCTCCGTTTTTGAAAAGTTCATCGAGCTGAGTTTTTTCAAGGTTGATGATGCTTTTGTCTGAAATAGATGCAATCTTTCCAGTTACAATTTTGGAGTTCTTTCTGTTAAATCTGTAATAAATATTTTCATTTGTTTCCTGATGGAATGTTCCAAGAATGCGGAGCGGCAGGAATGAGTTTTGCAGAAGAATGTTTGTATTTTCTACATCGTTTATGCTCAAGATATTCTGTTTCGGATATTTTACTTTGATTGGTATTCTGATACCCTTATCGTAGAAATAACATGAATCAACGCCTTCTAGAGTGTCATGTGCAAGCTGAGCTGTGTAAACTGCAGAGATGTTGAAGCGTGAGCAAATTAACCTGTCAGGATTGAATACATATTCTGTTGAATAAGAGTTTGGAATGATGGAATTTTCGTTTTCTGCAATCGCTCTTGCTTTCTCGATTACGATTTCTTCAGTTGCATCCTGTACTACATAGGAATCTGTCTGAACAGCGAGAATCGTTGAAAGAATGCTTGTATCTTCGATGAATTGATACTGAATTTCTGTGTTGTCAAAAAATGTCATCAGGCTTTCTTTGAGGACTTTTTTATTTTTGGTTAGAATTGAAATATTGATTCGTTCTGTTTGCTTTGAAGGATCAATTAAAATATTGATGTTTTCTTTATCAATTCCTCCTGTAATAAGAATCTGTTTGACAGAAGGAATCGTGCTGATTACAGAATAAAGAAATTCTCCACTTTCGTAAAGTTTTTCTACGGAAGTACCTGAAGGAAAGAAAAGTTCTACATTAATTTCTTCGCTGTAAGTCTGCGGCAAAAACTCTTTTTTGAGTGCCTTGATAGGAATAAACGATATTACCACACAGATTAAAATTACAGCCGGAACAAAAATCTTTTTGTTAAAACAGAATGAAAGTGAAGAAGCATATTTTCGTTCAAGCCCAGAAATCTGAATAGAACGGTCATTTCTGTCCGCATTATTCTTTTCAAAAAGATAAATGACAGCCGGAATGTAAGTTAATGCAAGAATGCAGGAAAAAGCGATTGATGAAATTACTGCAATTGACATGTCAGAGAACAATTCCCCAAGAAGTCCGTTTTCAAAAAAGAAAGGAATGAATACGATTATAGTTGTCAAAGTTGAACCGACAGTTGAAAGTGAAACATCCTGTGCAGCTTTGATGATGATTTCAGAAACATCTTCTCCTGATTCTGAAAGACGCTTTTGAATCGATTCTATTACGATAGAACTTCCGTCTATTACCATACCGATACCGATTGCGATACCTGAAAGCGAGAGAATGTTTATTGTTTTTCCAAATGCAAAAAGACAGAGCACTGAGAAAACGATCGTAAGCGGAATAATACTTGAAACGAGAAGAGAAGTTTTTATCTTTTTGAAAAAAATCAAAAGAATGATAAATGCAATTACAAAACCAGCAAGCGCCGAAAGAATAAGCTGGTTAATTGATTCTTTGATTTGAATTGAATTGTCCTGAACGATTTCAAATGTAAAATATGTTCCATATAAATCGTTGAGATGTGAAATCTCGTCGTTAACAAGAGCCGAAAGTTTTAACGGGCTTGTAACATTCTTTTTGATGATTCCGATTTCAACTGCTTCGGAACCGTTGAACATAAAGAATGCTTCTTTATCTTTTTTAGTCTTGATTACTTCTGCGATGTCTGCAATATGAAGGACACCGCCGTTATTGTAAGAAACTGGTGTAGAATTGATTTCAAAAAGTGTTTTGTAGAGTCCGGAAGTCTTGAGCATTATGTCTTTGTTGCCTTCACGGATTGTTCCCGCAGGATATTCAAAATTGGAATTGCTTAAAACTTCTGAAACGTTCTGAAGAGTAAGTCCTCGTGAATCAATAAGGCTTTTATCAAGTAAAACCTGGATTTCTTCTTTATCGCCGCCAGTTACAGAAACTGCACTTACTCCGTTTACTCTCTGAATTCTCTGTTTTATTTCGTTATCGATTATGTAGCGGCAGTAAACTAAATCTCCGTCACGAGGTTTTACTGCAATTGTAATCGAGTTCTTGTTCGAAGGATTAAAAATCTCAGCAACCGGTTTTGAACAGCCCGAAGGAAGTGACTGATACGCCATGTCGATGATTTCTCTTGCTTCTGTAATTGCAAGATCGATGTCTGTTCCCCATTGGATCTCGATATCGAGGAGTGAAAGACCGTCGCGTGTAACTGATTTGATGTTTTTAATTCCTTTTAAAGAGGCAAAAGAATCTTCAATTGGAATTGTTACGAGCTTTTCGAGGTCTTTGGCAGAAACTCCTTCGTAAGATGTTTTTATAAGAATATTTCTTTCACTTAAAAAAGGAAGATAATCGATTTTAATATTGAAAGTACAGATTACACCAATCATGATGATTGAAAGAATAATCATTAAAATTGAGACAGGGTGTTTTACAGAAAAATAAATAAAATCTTTTTTCATGATTTGTTAAAGCTCAGGCTTAATTTCTCCTTCAGCTTGTTTGAAAGGTTGTCTTTTAATTCTGTTGAAATATTAAAGATAACCTGTCCGTTTACTTCTGAGTTGTCTACTCTAAGTAATATTTTAATTCCATAGATGTTTTTGTTGTCATTGATCATTGTTTTTATTTCATCAAATCCAGACTGGTTGTAAATCGGTAGTGAATTGAAACTGGTTTTCGAAATTCCATTCATCTTAAGCGGAATGATTGAAATACATCCGTTTGTAGTACTAAACTTAATGCTTTCCATTGCAGAATTGAGTGAAATAGAATCAGCATCTGGTGACATTTCAAAGAAAACATATAAATCTGTTTCTACGTTTGTTGTTTCCTGAAAGTGTTCGTTTCTGAAAGTCATGTTTGTATATGCAGTTTCGTTGGAAATTACATAATAAGGACTTTCTTTTAAATCGATAAAACCTTTTATGAATACTGGCGGTTTATCTTTTGAATTGTTAAAACGTATGTTATATTTTTTAGTTTCTCTTGTTGGATTCTGGAATGTGTCGGTGATTCCTTCTTTAATCGTAATCTGATATTGTTCTTTGTCCCATTCAGGTTCGTTTGCGAAAGTAATTTTGATTGCTTTGTTTGTATGATAGTCAGGTTCGATTGAATATGAAAGACTTGGTTTGATTGAGAAGTAAGATGAAAATTTATCTACTTCAATTTCTTTAGAGAAATCAAGATAAAGGTGTGAACCAGTTCGAAGATTTTCGTTTAATGCAAGGTCTTCTGTTGACAAAAGTTCAAGACTTTCTGTGTCTGTTTTTGAATAAAGTACAAATTCCGGTGCTTCAAGATTCTGATTGTTTGTAAATATCGAAGTAAACTGATTTGCAAGATAGTTGTTGTCTGTATCCTGAAGTGACTTTGAAATTGTTACAGTATATCTTGTAGAGTTCTGAAGCGGTTTGTCAAAGATGACAGTTACACTTTTCTGGTCGAGGGCCCATTCTGTTTTGTATGAAACTGAAGGCTTAATTGAGAAAGAGTTCTGGAAAGATTCCTTTTTGATTGCTTTTGTGAAAACGATATCAAGCTGTGTTACAGCTTCTGTAGAAACTGTTTCATCGGCAGGTGTAATAGATTCAATCTGAGGAGTATTTTTTTCACCTTTCGTAGTAAAGTTGTATACATATGGAAGCATTAATGAAGATCCATAAATGTCTTCTGCTTTTGTTGTTATCGTAACTGTATAATGATATCCATCCTGAATTTTATTGTTTGGTGTAAATATCATTTTTGAACCGCTAAATGTAAATCTTCCGTTTTGGTTTTCGGAATCTCTTTTTAATGTAAATGCTTCGATTGCAAGATTTTGATTTACATCCTGAGAAAAATCAATGCTGATGTCATCTTCTGTAATTGTAATATTATTAACTTTTAATTCTGGGATGATCAAATCAGCGCAAGAAATGAAAAGAGTACATATGATTAATAATACAGGGAGAATTATCTTGCAATAAATGTTACGCATACATTGTCCTCCATGTAATCGCCTGACGAGTCTTTTATTCCGCTTGATGTTCCTGTAATCGTGATTTTATATACATAATCAAGTGTTGATGAATGATCGATTGTATTGTATTTGATTGTCATCTGAGAGTTTCCAACCCATGTGACCGCTTCTTTTTTAGGTGCTCCTGCAGTAAGCGGAAAGAGAAGTGATGCAGTAATGGAATTTTCTGCAAGTGTTCTGTCTGTGATTTCACTTGAAAAAGCGATTACGATGAAGATTACTTCGTCATTTACCGTTACTTCTGCATTTTCAGTATTTGTAACATCAGTTCCGTTGACAGAAATAGATGTTACTTCGAGATAGTTGTTTGCAGTTGTAAAGAAGAATCTTTTGTCTTCATTTAACTCGTTTCCTGCAAGATCCTTACATGAGTTCTTTACAGTAAGCATATATTCTCTTTGGAGCTCGTAGTTTGTATATGGCCTGAAGATAAATCTCGTTTTGTCTCCTTCAACTTCATAGAAGCTGCCTTTTATTGTAGGAGAGAAGACAATGTTGTTTTCAATTGAAGCAAAATCCATTTCTTTTGAGAATATAAATCCAATTGCCTGATCATCAATAAGAGTTGCAAGTTCTGCAGTAGTCAAAAAAGTATCGCCTGCCAATGCAATAGGACAAACTATAAGAAGTTCTGGAGCTTCTGTATCTACAGCTGTTGAAATTGTATCTGTGTATTTTTCATCAATCGTATAATTATCAGTTGAGATTACAGACTGAGCGATTGTCCATGTAAAGATTTTGTTTACCGGCCATTTAGTTTTAGGAGTTACATATGCTTCTTTGTTATCTGCTGAAAAGTCTATATTTATGTCAAAAGATGGAGACATAGTAAACGAAGAGATGAAAGTGCTTTGAGTAACAGGTTTACTGAATGTGAAAGTTATTGCATCATCATCTTCAAGTTCATCTTTAGTATAGTCTTCAAGAAATAAAGTTTCTCCGCTTGTGCCGTAATAAAAATGTCTGTGTTCAGTACAGGAGAATGTTCCGTTTGAAGTAGTTTCAACAGTTCCGTCGAGTTCAAAATGGTAGAAGACACCTTTTTTCCATGAAGTATGAGGTTTGATTTTAAGTTTTGAATTGCCTTCCCATTCAAAATCAAGAAGAACTGTAGTTCTGTTTTCCTGAAGTGAAATTATATTTTCAAAACTTGTTCTTTCAAGATCATAGCTTGCATCAATCGTAAAATATTCTCCGCTGAAATACATTTCATTTTCAGATATCGGATATGAAAATCTAACCTTTTCTAGATTGATGAAACTGCACGAAAAGAGTGAAGAGAGAAAAAATAATACTGCTGTTGTTTTTAATAATTTACCAGCTGACACTTTGTCCCTCTTTCAAAAATGGCGATGGATTATTAATTACGATGTCCTTTTCAGAAATTCCACTTGAAACCCAGATAAATCCATCTCTTGCAGCCCTGATATCAATTTTTTTCTGAACGGCAAGTTTATTTTTTACTAAGAAAACTGTTCCGGAGTTTTCATTTTTGAAAAGCAAAACAGATTCCGGAAGCTTGATGTACTCATCCTGAACGTTATTGATGATGGAACATTTTACGAACATTCCCGGTTTGATGAGATCGTTGTTATTTTTAATTGCTGCTTTTACTGCGAAGTTTCCGCTCTGTGTATCTGCGATTGGTGAGATTTCGTTGATTTGTGAAGTGTAAGATTTATTGAGTGATGGAATTTCAATTTTGAGTTGAGTTCCAATTGCATAATTAACGACATCTTTTTCCTGAAGGTAAATCAAAGCATATACACTTGATGTTTCGATGATAGTTGCAATTACTGCATTTGATTCTACATATTCACCTGTTTCAAATTTCTTTACTCCGATGATTCCTGAGATTGGAGCTTTTATTGTAAGTTCGTCGAGAAGCTTATTGATTGAATTGAGCGAAGTTTTTGCGTTTCTGACTTCTGCTTCTGCAGCTTCGATTTGTGTGATTACAGATTTTGTATTTAATTCGATGAGGAGTTTCTTTTTTTCTTCGGGGTTAGATGGAATTTTATAGCCCGCATCAATCAAGTCCTGGTCTCGCATTCCGAGTGAAGAAATTTCATGCTGCTTTTTCAAGATTTCGATATCTGTGATTCGAGATTTTTCTTCAAGTTGAAGTTGTTTTAACTGAGAATCTGTAACACCGCCGATTTCGTGAAGTTCAATTTTGTTTTTCAGCTGTTCCTGAAACTGCTTTAATTCGAGTTCTTTCTGCTGGATGTTGAGAAGATCACCTTCAAGGGAGAGCATCTTGCTTTCAACTCCGAGCCTGCTTTCTCGAAGATTGTTTTTCTGAATTGCAAGTGATGCATTTGCTGTTGTCAAAGCATTTTCATATTGTTCTTTCTGAAATTCAAGCTGAACATTCTTAAGTCTTGCCATTACCTGGCCTTTTGAAATAGTATCACCTTCTTTGAAAGGAAAATAATAAATTTGTCCTGGTTCAAGGCTTGTAACGTCATTTTTTGTATTGTAAGTAATAGTACCAAAGCTGTTCAATTCTTCAACATATTTTTCTTTCTTTGCTTCTACAATGCTGACTTTTTCTGAAATGGTACCTGCTGCGGCGTCCTCTTTTTTGTCGCAGGATACAAATGAGAAACATGCACCTAAAAACAGTGCAAATGAAATTACAAAAAATGATTTACTGGTTCTGATTTTTGCAGACATCTTTCAAAGCTCCCAATGGAATATTTGTCAGCAGTTCAAGCTGATACCACGAATTATACAAAGAGTTTTTAGCAGCAGTTAATTTAATTTTTTCTTCTGCGTAATTTTCAAGATCTTTTAAGTGATCAATTCTTTTCTTTTCACCTTTTGCAATTTCCTGTTTTGAAATTGCAATTTTTTTTTCATAAAGTTCAAGTGACTTGTTGATGATTTTAATTGAATCAAGACAGTCATCATGAGATGCAATCAACTGAAATAACTGTTCTGAAAGACTCTGTTTTTTTAATTTGAGATTGTTAATACTTTCAACCATTGAAAGGTTCTGTAATTTTCTGCTTGCAAAATATGTTGGCTGAGCAGAAAGAGTAGTATTTGCATTATGAGAAATTTTATTGATTCTGTCGTCTTCGATTCCATAGCCGTTTGAGTAGTTGAGCGGCAAAAATGGATTTGAATCAAATGCGATGTTAAATTTGAGTGTAAACGAAGGTTCTGTCAAAGGATAATGAACTCCAGAAACTGCAAAGTTTGTTTCAAATGAGATTGATGGAATGTATAATGCCTGCTGATACTTGAGTTGTTTTTTTGACAAATCAAGTGACTGTTTTAACTGTTTCAATTCAAGATTTTTTAGATCTGCAAGTCTCCATAAAAAATCTGAATATTCTTCAAGATAAAATTCATTATTAAGATCAAAATCATCGGTGTATGAAATATCAATATCAATCTGAGGAGTAAGGCCAAGAAGATATTTCAAGGATCTTAATTGAGTCTGTACCTGTCTTTCTGTTTTTTTAAGATTGTCCGTATGTCCCATGATTCGGATTTCATATTCAAGAAGATCACTTTCAAGAATCAAACCGTATTTGTATTCTGCCTGCATGATTTTGTATTCTTCCTGGGCGTTATTCAAAAGATCTCTTTGTGCTTCAAGCTGATCTAGAGTTGTAAGATATGAAAAATATGAATTGATTACTTCGACGCTGTACTGTTTGAGGTTGTTTTCATATTTTTCATACTGCTGTCGTGCAGAAATTTGTCCCATCTGATAAGAAAGAATAGTTTTACCACCGTTAAATACAAGCTGCTTGATCCCGAATGAAAATGATTTAGAACGGGTGTCGGTTGAATATTTTTTGATTGAGTCTGTGTTTCCAAAGTCTAAAGAAAGCGATGGTAAAAAAGGAGTAATGGAATATTTAGCAATCTGAAGTCCGATTAAAGACTGTTCATGTTGAATCTTATATTCTTCCGCAAACTGAATTCCAATATTTACGGCGTCAACAGGACTCTCAATTTTTACCTGAGAAAAAATTGATAAAGGAAATGTTATTAAAAATGTCAGACAGAAAAAGCTCTTTTTATTTAACATTCTCTTTAGATGTTTTCTTTAAGTTTTTTCTCTCCACATTTTGTAATAAATACTTTTGAACGTTTTCGTTTATTAATGAGACGATTTTGTTCTGTTCAATACCAGAGATAATTGTATTTTTAGTTTCTTTGGTAATGCAGTTTTGTAATATTATGCTGTGACTTGCATCATACAAAGTATAGCAGACGAAAATTGAATTGTACTGATCGATGTTTCTCATAAATGAACGTTGAGTAATCTTAACTTCTGCAGAAAGTTTTTCGCTGCTGTTTATTACTGATGAATATGTAGCATTGTACGATGAAAAATTAGAAAAAAGAAGCTGAGTAATCTGATTTGCAATATCTGCACTGTTGATATAATCAATGTCTACAGAAACTGCAATTGAATCAGTATCGATTTTGCAGGCAGAAATATTTGAGTTATTTGGAGAATAGAAATTTTGTTTCGTTGTTGAACACGACAAAAAGAATAAAGAAACAAGTGTAAGAGCGCAGGCAATTGTCTTTCTCATAAAGATTAATCCTCTTTAGGAATATTCTTCTCGAGTATGGCAGATTTTAATTTGTAGCTGGCTGCCTTATCCTTCATCTCAAGAATATCCCAGATTTTGAACAACTCATGATAAACCTTCATCGAATCTGTCAAAGCAAGTTCCGAACGGTTTAACATGGCAAGCTGTAAATCAATTTTGTTCTGCTTTGAATACAAAACTGAGTACAAATAATACACTCTCCAGTCTGAATTATTAAATGTCAATTCTGAAGTCAAAAGTGCTTCAGCTTCTTCATTTTTTTCTAAGTAAATCAGGTTGCGTATATTCCACAGACGTGCATCTGTGTACTGAGGATATTTTTTGATGAGTTTTTTTGTGATGGAATATGACTGTTTGTAATCATTCTGCATGTAGAAAACTCTTGCCTTAAGGAATGAAGCCTGGTAAAAAGCTTTATCCTGAGACAATGCTTTATCACAATACAGCGAACAAGACGAAAAGTCCTGTTTTGCATAGGCATTAACTGCTGCAAGGTAAAATTTTTCAGCATTGTCAGTGTTTTTGCACGAACATATCAGAGTTAATGAGATAATTAAAATTGGTAAATAAAGTTTCTTCATACTAATGCAGAATATAATCGATTCTCTCACCCAGTTTATTTGAACAAAGCTCTCTCTTTTTCAAGAACACAGGTTCAAGACCTAAGTTCTTGTACTGCATTTTTAAATAAACAAGTGTCTGTAATTCATAATTATTTTCTGGCATTTCAAGAAGATCAAAGAGCGGAGCAAGATCATCCATCGATGCTGACTTTTTGTAGTTATTTACGATCTTATCAACTTCTGCTGCAACAAGAATCTTCTGTGAATCCTGTTCAGAAAGGCCGAGACGGCTTCCGAGCTGTTTTTTAGCAAAAGATACATAGCTGTTGCCATTGTTGAGCGAAATGATTTTTTCAAGAACAGCAGTAATATCAAGTGCCTTTGGTTCTGCAACAATAAGTGCATTATAAACCTGATAGTAGAAAATAGGGAAAATCGAAAAATGCTTTTCCATTTTAAGAAGCTGCTGAATATCATCTTTAGTCACAGTCTTTCTTGCAATTCGTTTTGCAATTGAAATATATTTTGCAATAAAGAAATCTGATTCATATTTTACGCTTTCATCGAGAGTGAAAAAACTTTCAAGAAAGTTAAGTGCACTTTCATAATCAGATGAAAGTCCCTTTGCTTTTGCAGTTTCACGGATCTTCTGAATGTTTGCAGGATAAGAAACAAGAACAGAAGGCTCAAAGCCTGCATAGAAAAGGAAATCATAGAAAGTCGACATCAAAGACAAATCAATGTCACCAGTTTTTTCATAAACAGTAGAAGCAAAAGCTCCAAGCTCTGAAAAATAAACACCGCTTTCAAAATACTTATTCAAAATTACTTTAGCTTCATCAAATCTTTCATGACCTGCAAGAAGATACATATAAGATTTCAAATCATCGTTTGCAGCATTGTCAGGATTTTCTTTATAAGCTTCATCAAAAACAGAAAGTGCATCATCAAGCTTATTCATTGAAATAAGAATCTGTCCTTTCAAAAATTTAAAAATGGAACCATTGTCCTTGTCTTTGATTGCCGCATTACAAAATTCCACTGCAGAATCAAAATCACCGCGCATATACTCAACTTTCGCACGAGTTCCATTCAAAATACAAACCGCTTTCTTTCCATTTTTGTCATGCGGAGCATTTTTGATTACAGATTCAGCACGAATACAATATTCATAAGCCTTAGGATAATCACCGATGATCGCATAAAAACTTGCAAGATCAACCTTAGATTCAAAATGATTTGAATGCTGCATTTCAAAATCAACAAGCTGAACAAGAAGCTCATCACCCGAAAGATTCTGTTGTCTGAGCTGTTCATAAGCCTGATTATCTTTCGTGTTCCTACAAGAAATAACAAAAAGAGACGCAATTAATATTGAAAGTAATTTGATTTTTTTCACGAAGGTAAGTATCAACTGAGATGAGTTAAAAGTCAAGTTGATAATGGAGATTTTAAATGGAATTTTGCAGAAATTTTTTTCGAATTTGGGAATTTGATTCTATGGGGAAGAATTTAGTGTCAGTTTAAAGAGGATGGTGGCGGGGAAAGTTTTGGTGAGGTGTGTCTGAACTGACACCAAAAAATTGGACAAAATTTATTATGAAAAATGAATTATCCAGTTGAATTTAAGATGAAAATTTTGTCAGAATATGAACAAGGAAAAGTTGGTTATAAACTGCTTGCAAGAAAGTA
>JAGHSB010000240.1 GCA_018066075.1 Candidatus Treponema scatequi | reverse complement strand
TTTAAACTGTTTGTAAGTTATTGATAATTTTGCACAGCTTCTCAACTTATCAACAGGCAAAATGACTTTCCACAAGTTATCAACACCTTGTATCCATATTATCAACTATTTTTTCCATTTTAGCAATTACAATTTCTTGTATTCTTTAATGGAATTTATAATGTTTTTGATCTTTGCATCAAAGCTAGGATCAGTTTTAATTTTGTTAGCAATATTGTTATAGGCAGACAAAATAGTAGAGTGATCACGACCACCAAATTCATTTCCAAGTTCTGGATATGAATATTCAAGAAGTTCTCTTGCAATATAAATTGCAATATGTCTTGTTTCTGCAATTTTTTTGCTTCTGTTTTTTCCTTTGATATCAGTAATGGAAGTATTTTCAGAATCAGCAATTACTTTTAAAATTGTTTCCATTGAAACTGCATTTCCAGTTGCACCAGAAATTGTATCTTTCAATAAATCCTGAGCAATAGCAACTGTAACTTCCTGTCCAATCAAATCCTGATAACCAACAACATTTTTAATTGAAGCTTCAAGATCACGAACATTCATCTGAATATTTTTTGCAATGTAATCAATTACTTCAGGATTAATTTTCTTTCCGAGAATATCAAGTTTCTTTTTAATGATTGCAATTCTGTTTTCATAGCTTGGTGGTTTTAAGTCAATACAGTTTCCAGAAGAGAATCTTGTTTTCAATCTGTCTTCAAGACCTTTCAATTCATTGATTGGTCTATCGCATGTGAAAACCATCTGAGCATTTCTTTCACTTAATGCATTGAATGTATGAAAGATTTCTTCTTGCAAACTTTCTTTTCCCTGCAAGAAATGAATATCGTCAATCAAAAGAACATCAAGATTACGATATTTATTTTTAAACTTAGTTGTAGTTTTATTTTTCAATGAATCAGTAAACTCATTTAAAAAGTTTTCTGCAGAAATACAGCAAAGTTTTACTTCACCATTTTTATGTTTGTAAATGTAATTTCCAATTGATTGCATCAAGTGAGTTTTTCCAAGTCCAACACCACCATAAAGCAAAATCGGGTTATAAGTTTTTCCAGGATTTTTTGCAGCAGCCATCGAAGCAGCATATGCATAGTTGTTATTTTCTCCCGGAACAAAAGTATCAAAAGTAAATTTTTCAGCTAACTGAGGATGAGGTTTGAGATTTGTTTTTTCAGAAATTATTTTAGTGGAATTTTCTGCTGCCGGTTTTGAATTCTTAACTTCTTCCGGTTTTTCTTCCTTTTTCTCAGGTGCTGCGTTTGAAAGCGGGGTATCAGTAATCTTCATTTCAATAAAGAATTCAGGCTGACCAGTCAATTTGCAGAGTTTGTCCTTGATCTGTTCAACATATCCGCGGGAAGTAATCTGTTCTTTCATAAAAGCCGACGGAACATTTACCATAATAACGTTCTTTTCGTCGCTCTCATATTCCATTTTGAACCAAATCTGAAATTCATCTTCTTTTCCATTAGATTTGTATTCTTCTTCGAGCTGTTTTAATACTTCCTGCCAGAAAACTTTATAATTTTGATTACTCATAGGTTAATTATATTCCACCTTTACTTTTTTTTTCAATACAAGTATAATTTTATATCTAATTTTTTCTATATATAGCGAATTTCCAAAAATTTGGCGGAAAATCTAAAAAAGGGACAATATCATGGCAGAAAACTATTCAGCAGGCAATATCCAGGTATTAAAGGGGCTCGAAGCAGTCCGAAAACGACCTGGTATGTACATTGGTTCTACAGGACCAAAAGGACTTCATCATCTCGTATACGAAACAGTAGATAACTCTATCGACGAAGCCATGGCCGGTTTCTGCGATAATATCGTTGTAGCCCTCGAAAAAGACGATATCTGCCGTGTAGAAGACAATGGACGTGGAATTCCGGTAGATATTCACCCTACAGAGAAAATTAGTGCTTTGGAACTTGTATTAACACGTCTTCACGCCGGAGGTAAGTTTGACAAAGGTTCTTACAAGGTATCAGGCGGTTTGCATGGTGTAGGTGTATCCTGCGTAAATGCGCTTTCTGACTGGATGGAAGCTACAATCATGCGCGACGGTCATATCTACAGACAGAAATATGAACGCGGTATTCCAAAGACAAAAGTAGAGCAGATCGGCGACACAGACCAGCACGGAACAACAATCCGCTGGAAGGCCGACAAAACAATCTTTACAGAAACAACAACTTATAACTTCGATACACTCAAAGACCGTCTCCGCGAACTCGCATTCCTCAACAGCGGAATAGTAATTCACTTCAGGGACGAACGCCTCGAAAATCCAAAAGAAGAACTCCTTAAGTTTGAAGGCGGTATCAATCAGTTTGTTTCAGACATCGATGAAGGCAAGCAGGTAGTTCCAGCTGAACCAATTTACATCAATGACGAAAGAGAAGACGTTGTAACAGAAATCTCACTTCACTACAACTCAGGCTATACAGAAAATGTTCACACATTTGTAAACGATATCAATACAAGAGACGGTGGTACACACTACGAAGGTTTCAAGAGTGCCGTTCGTTTTGTTTTGAATAAGTTCCTTGAATCAAATGAAAAACTTAAGAAGCAGCTCGACAAAGATGAAAAGCTTACTTACGAAGATTTGAGTTCAGGTTTGACTGCAGTAATCTCAATGAAAGTTCCAGAACCAGAATTCGAAGGACAGACAAAAGAGAAACTTGGTAACACAGAAGTTCGTACAATCGTTGATCAGGTTGTAAAAGAAAAACTTACTTTATATTTCGAACAGAATCCTCAGACACTCGAAGCGATTCTCAAAAAATCACTCGACGAAGCGAAGGCTCGTATTGCAGCTCGTAAAGCAAAAGACAATATGAGAAAGAAAACAATGTCTGACGGTTTCGGACTTCCAGAAAAACTTGCAGACTGTTCTTTCAAAGATCCTGCACAGTGCGAAGTATACATCGTCGAAGGAGACTCTGCCGGCGGTTCTGCAAAGAAGGGTAGAGATCCAAAAACTCAGGCAATCCTTCCTCTTTGGGGAAAGATGCTCAACGTAGAAAAAGTAAGACCAGAAAAAGTAATGAACAACGATAAGCTTGAACCAGTTATTGCAACACTTGGGGCAGGTTTTGGAAAAGATTTTAACATCGATAAAATTCGTTATCATAAAATCATCATCATGGCCGATGCCGATGTCGACGGTTCACACATCAGAACTTTGCTTTTGACATTTTTCTTCAGATACATGCCAGAAATTATTACAAAAGGTTATGTTTATCTTGCTATGCCTCCATTGTTCAAAGTACAGCTCGGAAAGAAAGAACCGGTTTACTGTTACAGTGATGCAGAAAGAGATGAAGCATTAAATGCATTTGATGAAGAAACTAGAAAGAAAGTTGACGTTCAGCGTTACAAAGGTCTTGGTGAAATGGACGGTAAACAGCTCTGGGAAACAACAATGGACCCGGCTCACAGAAAGATGCGTGTCGTAACTATTCCTGATGCAATTGCTGCAGACAAAATCTTCAGCGTATGTATGGGCGAAGAAGTAGAACCACGCCGTCGCTTTATCGAAGATAATTCAAGCTATGCAAATCTTGATATTTAACCACCGAGGGAAAGTAAAATATGTTAGAAGAAATCACAACACCAGAAGGTGGAAAAGTAATTAAAATTCCAATCGAGACAGAAGTAAAGCAGGCTTACATTGACTACTCAATGTCAGTAATCGTTCAGCGTGCTTTACCAGATGTTCGCGATGGACTTAAACCTGTTCACAGAAGAATCATGTATGCAATGGATACGCTCCATCTTGCATCAGGTGGAAAGACAAAAAAATGTGCGACAATCGTCGGTGAAGTTTTGGGACATTATCACCCACATGGAGACGCTTCAGTTTATGATGCACTCGTTCGTTTGGGACAGGATTTTGCACAGCGTTATACAACTGTAACACCACAGGGTAACTTTGGTACAATCGCAGGTGACCCTCCTGCAGCTTACCGTTATACCGAAGCAAAGATGTCAAAAGTAACAGAAGAAATGGTTGAAGACATCAACAAGAATACTGTTGATATGGTCCGCAACTTTGATGATACAACTGATGAACCAGCCGTTCTTCCTGCTAAGTTCCCGTTCCTCCTTTGTAACGGAACAACAGGTATCGCTGTAGGTATGGCAACAAATATGCCTACTCACAACATCCGTGAAGTAGCCTCAGCAATTTCTGCTTACATCGATAACAAAGACATAACAATCGAAGAATTAATGAAACACATCAAAGGTCCGGATTTTCCTACAGGTGGAATTATCTACGGCCGCGATGGAATTCGTAAAGCATACACAACTGGACGCGGAAAGATTGTCATTCGATCAAAGTTCGTAATCGAAACTGATAAACACGGAAGAGAATCAATCGTATTTACAGAAGTTCCATATGGAGTAAATACAACAAACATCATCCGTCGTATCAAAGAACTCGTTCGCGACAAACTCATCGAAGGCGTCGTAAACGCAAACGATGAATCTTCAGACCGTTCAGGAATGAGACTCGTAGTTGACCTCAAAAAAGGTGCAGTTACAAAACTCGTTCTTAACCAGCTTTTCACAAAAACAGACTTGCAGTCTAATTTCGGTGTAATCAATCTTGCACTCGTTCCACAAATTAAAGAAGGAACAACACGCTACGCAGAACCAGAATTAACACTTCCAGAAACATATCTCAAACCGGAAGTTTTAACTCTCAAGCAGCTCATTGCTCACTTTGTAAATCACCGTGACGAAGTAATCACTCGCCGTACAATTTACGATCTAAAAGTTGCAAAACACCGCATGCACATTCTCGAAGCGTTAATCACTGCAATCAACAACATCGATGAAGTAATTAAAATCATTAAAGAAAGTCGCGATACAGAAGACGCAAAACTTAACTTACAGAAACGATTTAACTTTGACGAAGAGCAGTCACAGGCAATCGTTGATATGCAGCTCAAACGTCTTACACACTTGCAGATAGAAGACCTTCAGAAAGAAATCAAGGAACTTCAGGCATGGATCGATTACCTCACAGATCTTCTTGCAAATCACGACAAAATCTTGCAGAAGATTAAAGACGAAACTAATGAACTTGCACAGAAATATGGCGATGATAGAAAAACAGAAATCGTTGCTGACGAAGTTGAAGAAATCAATGTAGAAGATATGATTAAAGAAGAAGATGTCGTAATCTTGATTTCAAAACTCGGATACGTAAAACGTGTTTCTTTAACTCAGTACAAACAGCAGGGCAGAGGTGGAAAAGGTTCCAACAGTACAACACTTGTTGAAGACGACTACATCAGCCAGCTCTTTATCGCATCAACACACGATATCCTCCTTTTCATCACAAACGAAGGAAAAGCATATTGGCTCAAAGTTCACGAAATCCAGGAAGCTTCAAGATTAAGTCGTGGATCACACATAAAGAGCTTACTCGCTGTAAGTGCAAACGAAGAAATTACAACAATCGTAAATTTCAAGGAATTTACAGAAGATCAGTTCCTCTTCATGGCAACAGCAAACGGCGTAATCAAAAAGACTTGCATCAAAGAATTTGCTAATGCCAAAATCCGCGGAATCGGAGCAATCAAACTTGATCCAGGTGACCGCCTCGTAAGTACAATCCTTACTCAGGGCGAAGACGAGCTCGTTCTCATCTCACGCCGTGGAAAAGCACTCCGTATCAAAGAAACAGACGTCAGACCAATGGGCCGCGCCGGTCACGGAAACAAAGGTCTTAAACTCGGCGAAGGCGATGAACTTTCAGCAGCCATCAGAGTTGAAGACAGCTCAAGCATCTTAGTCCTCACAGAAAAAGGCTACGGTAAACGAGCAAGATTCGAAGACTACAAAGTTCACGGCCGTGGAACAGGCGGTCAGCGCGTATTCGGAAACGTAGACAACAAAGGTGAAATCATCGGCGCCCTCTCAGTTTCCGACAACGATGAAATCGTCCTCATGACAAGCCAGGGAAAAACACTTCGCGTCAAAGTTTCAACAATCAATGTTCAGGGTCCAGCATCTTCCGGAGTCAGCGTAGTAAAAGTCGATGAACCAGACTATCTCGTAGGCCTCGACAAAATCGCCGCCGACGATAAAGACTAACGATCAATCATCCCACAGACCGAAGTTAATTCTTCGGTCTTTTTTTTCTCAAGTGAAATTTTCCCACCCAACATTTTTTTCATTCATTCAACTTTCTCTTCCCTAAAAACTCAACCCTCCAACTCCCCAACTTCTCAACTTCTCAACTTCCCAACTTCTCAACTTCCAACTTCTAACTTCTAACTTCTAACTTCTAATTCCCTAATTCCTAATTCCTAATTCCTAATTCCTAATTCCTAATTCCCCCCACCTCCCAACATCAAACTCACATTCCACTCTCAACATCCATCCCGCCCACAATTCCGCATTCCGAATTCCGAATTTAAATGCTATACTTCTTCTTGGGGAAAATCTTATGGGAAAACTTTACTTTGTCCGACACGGCGAATCTCAATGGAACGTCGCAAACAAAATCTGTGGAGCAACTGACATTCCGTTGACCAACCACGGAAGAGAGCAGGCGTTACAAACTGCCGACTTAATCATTCAGAAAAAAATTCTCGCTGACGAAATTTTATGTTCACCATTATCTCGTGCAAAAGAAACAGCTCAAATCATTTCACAAAAAACAAAAATTCCTCTTCGAGAAGAAACGGCACTCTTTGAACAAAACTTCGGCCACTACGAAGGAACACCTCGTAACTCAGAAGAGTTCCGTCTCGCCAAAAAAAATTTTCTCTCACGATATGGAACAGGCGAATCAATGTTCCAGCTTGCTCAGAGAATTTACAATCTTCTCGACAGAATAAAATCTGAAAACAAAACTTACATTCTCGTCGCTCACAATGGAATCAGTCGAATCATTCAGTCTTACTTTTTTGAAATGACTAATGATGAGTTTGCAGATTTTGGTATAAAGAATTGTGAAATTAAAACTTACGAATGGTAGCAAATAACTAACTAACGATAGGTAGTCAAACAACAAACTATCAGAAGGTAGATAAGAATTTTCTTAAAGAAATTTATCGACAAAAAAATAAAGTTATAGTATAATGCAGAAATAAGAGGGGAACGCTATTTAATAAGCGAACGAATCATCAGGCAACCGGGGTCATACCCGGTTATTTTTTTGTCCATTCAAATTTTCAGTTATCCACAGGAAGTGGAAAACCTGTTTATATGTGGATAACTTGTTGGAACTGTGGATAACTTTATATCATCATTTTTCAGTTTCACGTGAAACTTTGAGCCTTCCAGATTGCAATAGATCCGTATAAACTATCAGCCAAAACTCAAATAACGCAAACTAGATAGCTCTAGAATATCGCTTTATTTTTAAAAATTTCAATTTTCTCCTGTTAATTGATACAGTTTTCACACATAAGTTTATACTTTTAATTTAGTCATTTAGATGTTATGTTTCACATGAAACATTCCAGAAGATATATTTTTCAGCTGTTAAAATATGAAACTTCAGATCATTTTATTTTTGGTTTTCGCACTTATTTCTTTAACTTTGTTTCACATGAAACATTTATCTAATTTTTTAGCAATTGATTTACATCTAAAAGTTAATAACTAGTTTGGATAATTTTTCGATCTTCCAGGTTAAAACGTTTAATCAGTGTTTCACATGAAACAATTTCATTGTGTA
>JAGHSB010000214.1 GCA_018066075.1 Candidatus Treponema scatequi | reverse complement strand
ATTATATAATGCTTCAGGTAAAAGTCCACTTATACTTTAGATAAATTAAGAAAAAAAGCTTTCGTATAGGAGGTCAGAATGCGTTTACCGAATACTTTAGTAAAAACTGATGAAATAAAAGCATCAGAAAAATGGTTGGGGTATTTACTTGGTCCTGCAGGTGCATTGCTATTGAATGCCGTATTGGCAACATATCTGAATGTTTATTATACAGATGTATTAAAACTGACAACCATTGGTGGAGGAGCCTTTCTTGGAATTTTTCCTATTATATCAAAGATAGTAGATGCTATTACAAATGTAATAATGGGATATTTCATCGACAAAACAAAATCTCCTCAGGGAAAAGCGCGACCATGGATATTCTTATCTGCATTTCTGCTTCCGCTGACAGGTATTCTTCTTTTTGCAGTTCCACAAAGTAGTACTACTGTGAAGATTGTTTGGGTAGTTATCTCCTATAATCTTTTTTATTCTTTCGCATATACAATTTTTAATATGAGTCATGGACTTATGGTTCCGCTTTCTACTCGTGATACAACAGCTCGCGGCGGACTTTCTGTTTTTAATCAGATTACAACAATTATGATGAGTGGTATTCTTGTTGCTCTGCTTTTCCCTATGGTGATTATGCCGGTTCTTGGAGTTGATCAGGGAAAATGGCTCATGTTAATGACAATCCTCAGTATTCTGGCTTTACCTCTGACTTTATTGGAATACTTCTTTACTAAAGAGCGAATTACTCTTGAAGGTGGTTCTGAAAAAGATAAAACAGAACTTCCATACGGACAGCAGCTCAAGGCAATTTTTACAGACAAATACATGATTATCATAAATCTGTATTTTTTGATTTATACCTGTGGAAGTTCTTTTAAAAACATTGGACTTGTTTATTACTGCAATTATGTTCTTGGCTCTTATAACGATGGAATTACTCAGACACTGGTTTCTGTAATTGGTGGAATACCAATGGGAATTGGTATTTTTGCTGTATGGCCGCTGGCTAAGAAATTTGGTAAGCGCAATGTGACACTTGCCGGCTTTATTATGTACTCATTGGGAAGTGCAATTTGCTGGATGAATCCTACAAATATGGTTGTAGTCCTTATAGGACAATTTATTAAAAATATCGGAGGCCTTCCGTGTGCTTACGTTTTTATGGCTTTATTTGCAGATGTTCTTGATCATGTTGAATGGAAAACTGGAATCAGGTGCGATGGAGCAGCAATGTCAATTTATAATATTATTGCTGTTTCTTCAGTAGGATTATGTACTGGTATTTTCAATCTTCTGCTGGGACTTACAGGCTATATTCCTCCTTCTATAAATAATGGGCAGACAATTGCTGCTATGCAAAATGCTGCAACTAAAAATCTTATTACTTTTTCTTTTGTAGGACTGGAAGTAATTACAGGAATTATTCTTATTTTCCTTCTGGCATTCCTTTCGGTGGAAAAAGGATTAGATGAAAAACAGAAGCAAATTCTTGCAAGAAAAAATACAGAGGTAAAAAATGACTAATTCACAGATAAATGAAATCATCAACAAAATGACTCTTGAAGATAAAATTGCACTTTGCTCAGGAGAAAATTTCTGGGAAACAAAGAAATATGAGAAATATGGAATTCCTTCATTGTTTATGAGTGATGGTCCTCATGGGCTTCGTAAACAGGGAAGTGGTATGGGTACTGACATGCTTGGCATCAACGAATCTGAACCTGCAACTTGTTTTCCGGCAGAAGTTACTACAGGTGCCAGCTGGGATACTGAACTTCTTGAAAAGATAGGTGCTGCCATTGGAAGGGAAGCTCGTTCCTTAGGAGTGGGGCTTGTTCTTGGTCCTGGTGCAAACATGAAGAGAAATCCTTTATGCGGAAGAAATTTTGAATATTTTAGCGAAGATCCTTATCTTGCCGGAAAAATGGCAGCAGCATTTATAAAGGGTGTAGAAGCACAGGGCGTTGGTACAGGCTTAAAACACTTTGCCTGCAATTCTCAGGAATTAAGTCGTTTTACTTCAGACAGCATTGTTGATCAGAGAACCCTTCGAGAGATTTATCTTACTGCATTTGAAACAGCAGTCAAAGAAGGCAAACCATCCACAGTAATGTGTGCTTATCCTAAATTAAATGGAATTCATTGTAGCGATAATAAAGAGCTTCTTGCAGATATTTTGCGAAAGGACTGGGGCTTTGAAGGTATGGTCGTTACAGACTGGGGTGCAATGAATGACCGCATAAAAGGTTTTGAAGCCGGTTGCGATTTAAGCATGCCTGGTGGAAGCGGTTATATGGAAAAAGATGTCGCATTTGCAGCTCAAAAGGGAACATTAAGTGAAGAAAAGATTAATGAGTCTGCTAAAAGAATTTTAAAACTTGTATTCAGAGCAAAAGAAACTCTGGAGGAAAGTTGTGCACGAGGAGAAAAAACTGGATCCTTTGCAGAAGAAAATCATAAACTTGCAGTAGAGGCAGCATGTAAAGGAGCTATTCTTTTAAAGAATGAGGATAATGTTCTGCCCTTGAAGCAAGGTAAAATTGCAATTGTTGGAAACATGGCGAAGAATATGCGTTATCAGGGAGCAGGCTCAAGCCATATAAATCCTACTAAACTTTCGAATCCTATTGAATATTTTTATGATTGTGACTTTGCCGAAGGCTATGATGATAAGGGTGCGACTAACGAAACAATGCTTAGTAAGGTGACAGAGGTTGCCGAGCATGCAGAAAAAGTAATTGTATTTGCAGGACTTCCAGGTAATTACGAGTCAGAAGGGTTTGACAGAGCAAACATGAAAATGCCAGAAGGGCATCTCAAAGTTATAGAGACTGCTGCAAAGGCTAACAAGAATGTAATTTTAGTTTTATTTGCAGGGGCCCCTGTTGAATGTCCTTGGGCAGACTTAGATTCTGTAAAAGCAATTTTATATATGGGACTTCCTGGTCAGGGAGGAGGAGAAGCTGTTTGGAAACTTCTTACAGGAATCGTAAATCCTAGCGGTAAACTTACCGAAACCTGGCCTGTAAAATATGAAGATGTTCCTTCTTCAGAAATATATGGGAAGAAGAATGATGCGCTTTATCAGGAAGGAATCTATATTGGCTATAGATATTATGAAAAAGCCGGATTGCCTGTGAGATGGCAGTTTGGGTATGGCCTAAGCTATACAACTTTTGAATATTCCAATCTAAAAGTTGATGGAAGAAAAATCAGTGTTAAAGTAAAGAATACAGGTTCTGTCTTTGGCGAAGAAGCAGTTTTGCTTTTTGTTGGAAAAGAGCAGGAAGGAATACACCGTCCAATTCGTGAATTAAAACAATTCTGTAAGCTTTCTCTTGAACCAGGTGAAACAAAAACTGCAAGTTTTGAACTGGATGACAGATGTTTTTCAATCTGGAGTAATGGCGGCTGGGTTATAGAAGAAGGTGATTATACCGTTTGGATTGGCAATCATACTGATGGTCTGAAAGGTACTCATTACGAAGAAGGAAAAAAACTGAATGAACTGGACGATGACTGGTATAAAACTTTATCAGGAAAACCTGATTATGCAAGTTTTGAAAAAGCTTTAGGTCATCCATATAAAGAGTCGGTTTTGAAAAAAGGTCATTTTACAATGGATAACACTGTGGCAGAAATGAAAGATCATTCTTTAATGATGAAGATTATGTATAAGGCAACGGAAAAGACGATTGCAAAACAATTCGGCGGAAAACCTGATTATGAGAATCCGGATTTTAGAATGATGATGAATGCGAGTGCTGGTGGTCCGCTTAGAAATATGAAGATTTCCAGTGGTATGCAGGGAGAACTTTTTGAAGGACTTCTTGATATAGCAAATGGACATTTATTCAAGGGTCTTTCTAGACTTGGAAAAAAATAATTAGTAAGGACAGAATGAAAGCTATAAGACTTAGAATAGAATATTTGAAAAATCCAATTGGAATTGATATTCGCAAACCAAGACTCAGCTGGAATTGTGAAGGTGGAATTAAGCAGGAAGCTTATGAGATTCAGGCCTTTAATGAAGAATGTAAAATTATCTGGAACTCTGGAATTGTAATTTCAAAAAAAATGCATCTTATTCCTTATGATGGGTCTGAATTAAAAAGTCGTGACAAGATAGGCTTTCAGGTTCGCCTTATGGAAAATGGTATATGGGGCGATTGGAGTGAAAAGGCTTTTTTCGAAATGGGTCTTTTGGAACAGTCTGATTGGAAAGCAAAATGGATTACTGGAAATTACAGACCTGACAAAAAAGCTCTTTACCCGGTTGATTGCTTTAGAAAAATTGAAAAACTAAAGAAATCTGGCGATATAAAAAAAGCTCGTCTTTATGCCTCGGCCTGCGGAGTATACGAATTTTCAATTAATGGGAAAAAGGCTGGTGACTTTGTACTTGCTCCAGGCTATACAGATTATAATAGAAGAATTCAATATCAGACTATCGATGTAACCGATCTTGTAAAATTATCTTGCATAGAAAATAACGATAACCTGGAATTATCAGCAGAACTTGCAAGCGGCTGGTATAGAGGTAGTATTGGAGCACATGGACTTCGTAATCAATATGGAATAGAAACAAAGCTTCTTGCTCAACTGGAAATCATTTACGAAGACGGAAGTTCACAGACTATCATAACTGATGAAAGCTGGTCATGGAGCAACGATGGTCCAATTCTGTATGCGGACAATAAGGACGGCGAATATATAGATGTAAATAGATCTCCTTCATATTCCGGTAAAGTAAAACTTACAAATCATTCAATTGTTCCAACCGCTTCAAATAATGTACCGCTTGTGGAACATGAAATATTTGCTGGAAAAGTTTCAAGAAGTCCATCTGGCCGTACAATCGTAGACTTTGGACAGAACCTTGCAGGTTATATAACAATGAAATTCACTGCAAAAAAAGGACAGATAGTACGCCTTCGTTTTGGTGAACTTCTGGGGAAAGATGGTGAGCTTGTTCAGTCAAACGGACAGTGTATAAGCAAGAAAAAAATTACTCCGCTTCAAGAAATTCTTTATGTTTGTAAGGAAGGCGAAAATATATACAAAACAAAATTTGCAATTTTCGGCTTCCAGTTTGCAGAGATTCAGACCGGAGATTTTACTTTTGACGAAAGAGATTATTTCAAAGAATATTGTGCAGACGCTGAAACTAACTACGGAAAAGTGAGTAAAAATGATATTTCTGCCCTGCAGAATTTTGAAATAAGTTCGATCGCAGTTTATTCAGATATCGAAGAAACTGGATACTTTGACTGTTCAAATCCTCTTGTAAATCAATTTGTACAGGCTACAAAGTGGTCTACTAAAAGCAATTCTGCAGATATTCCAACAGACTGCCCGACACGAGAACGTCATGGTTGGACAGGTGATGCCCAGATCTTCTTTAAGACTGCAAGCTATCTTTTTGATTACTCAGCTTTTTCACAAAAGTATTTGCGCGATGTATATGACTGGCAGCAAAGCGATGGAAAACTTCCTCAGATTGCTCCTTACGGTGGTGTTGATTTTTATATGAATACTATGAACGGCTCTGTTGGCTGGTCAGACATTGGAATTCTTCTTCCATATTATTTTTATCAGATGAATGATGATAAACGTATTCTAGAAGAATACTATCCACGTATGAAAAAGTATACACAATTCATGCAAAGTCGCTGTGGCAAGTGGGGCGGCCCCTACGCTCAAAGAATAAAACTCTCCCGTGAAGCTAAGAACTATCTGGTTAATTGCGGTCAATCCTACGATGAATGGGCAGAACCTCAGGATGTAAAGAAATTTCATTGGACAGACTTTGCAGCACCTCATCCAGAAGTACAGACTGCTTATACTTCATACATCATGCATCTTATGTGTGAAATCGCAGAGCTTACAAATCACAAAGAAGACATTGCAGAATATAAGCGCTACGAAGAAGGCTGTAAAGCTGCTTATCAGGAATTAATAAAGCAGGATGGCTTTAAACTCGACACAGATCGTCAGGCTCGCCTTGTTCGACCTCTGGCTTTTAATCTTCTTGATGAAGAAACAAGTGAATATGCAAAGCAGCGTTTGATTAAAGCTCTTGAAAACTACCGGTGGAGACTCGGAACAGGCTTCCTTTCAACACCGCTGATTCTTGATTTGCTTTCAACTTACAATCTGAATGCTGCCTACAGACTTCTGGAAAATGAAGAAATTCCAGGCTGGCTTTCTATGCCTAAGGCCGGAGCGACAACAATCTGGGAATCTTGGGAAGGATTTAGTGCGCAGGGAGAAGTTGCTTCTCTTAATCATTATTCAAAGGGGGCTTTATGTGAATGGCTTTTCAAGGGAATGTGCGGAATAAACCTTTCAGCAAATGTTGTAAATCATTTTGTAATTAAGCCTCTTGCTGGTGGAAATTTTACCTTTGCAAAAGCGGAATATAATTCTGTATTTGGACTTGTAAAATCTGGCTGGAAAAAAGCTGATAACAAAACAATCTTCGAAATAGAAATTCCTTCAAATACAACTGCAACAATTATTTTGCAAAATGGAAAAACTGAAGAAGTTCTTGCTGGAAAATATGAATTCGAAATCACAGGATTGTCAGAGTAGGGAGGTGTTGAATGAATAAAACTTTTCTTGCAATTGACATAGGTGCTTCAAGCGGCAGGCATTTTGCGGGCTACAAAACAAATGATAAAGCAGGACTTGAGTTCGAGGAGATTTTTCGCTTTCCAAACGGAATGATTGAACGTAACGGTCATTTATGCTGGGAACTAGATCATCTTTTTGAGAATTTCATTCAAGGAATGAAAGAGTGCAGCAAGAAGGGCATGATTCCAGCTTCAGTCGGAATTGACACCTGGGGAGTGGATTTTGTTCTGCTTGATAAGAATGATAACATAATCGGTGATACAGTTGCTTATCGCGATTCAAGAACCAGCGAAATGATAGATAAAGTTCAGAAAATTATTTCTGAAGAAGAACTATATGAGAGAACCGGTATCCAGAAACAGCCTTTCAACACAATCTATCAGTTAATGAGTATTAAGGAAAATAATCC
>JAGHSB010000116.1 GCA_018066075.1 Candidatus Treponema scatequi | reverse complement strand
GTTAAACTTTGGGTTTATAATTATTAAAAATATTAAATTGGTGTAAAAATTGACAGTTTCAGACGCATTGGAAAAAGTTTTATCTTCGTACGAACGGTATTATTCTATAAATAGGGATGCTCCCGCTCCGTTTTCTGCTTATGCTGAGTTCCGCTCGCATAACGAGAAATATGTTCTCGTGAGAAGCGCAAAAATTGCTGACATCGATTCAAATGAATTTGTGTATTTTGTGACTTCGGAGTCTCTTGATTCTTCTGCTCTGGTGGAATTTTGTAATGCCGCGTGGAACGATGGCCTTGCAAAAGTCGTTCCATACAACGGACACAGAAATTCAGATGTGACTCTGATTGTGATTGCAGATGCGTTTAAAGAAAATTCCACTGACGAAATAAAAAAGCTTGTCAAAAAAACTAAGCTTTCAAAATCGTACAAATGGAGTTTGTGGGGATGGAGTAATTTTCGTCTCGCTTGCTTTGAATTAAATTCTGGTCGTCTTGCCGTAAACTGGCAGGGCAGGGATTTAAAAAATATTTTTATTAAAAAATTCCTTGGAGGAAAAAAATGACAGCATTATTAATTATTCTTGCTGCAATCGTTTTGCTTTTCTGTGGATACGTTTTCTACGGTTCATGGCTTGCAAAACAGTGGGGAATCGACCCTTCAAAAAAGACACCGGCTTATGAAAAAGAAGACGGCGTTGACTACTGTGCTGCAAAACCTGCAGTATTGATGGGACATCACTTCTCATCTATCGCAGGTGCAGGTCCAATCAACGGACCTATTATGGCTGCAATCTTTGGTTGGGTTCCAGTATTCTTGTGGTGTGTCATCGGAGGTATTTTCTTCGGTGGTCTTCAGGACTTTGGTTCACTTTTCGCTTCTCTCCGTCACGACGGAAAATCAGTTGGTGAAATCATTTCTGATTCAATGGGTAAACGCGCAAAAAACCTCTTCATCATTTTTGCTCTCCTCGTTTTGATTCTTGTAATCGCTTCATTCGTTAACGTAGTAGCCGGAACATTCTTTACAGCAAAAGAAGCTGCAGTTACTTTCGGAATTGTAAAAAATCCAAACGGTAACCAGACAACAGCAATCATTTCATTGCTCTTCATCGTTCTCGCAATCATCTACGGTATTCTTACAAATAAAGTAGGAATGAAAACTCTTCCTGCAACAATCATCGGTCTTGCTGGAATCGTTTTAGCAATCTGGTTCGGTTTGAACTTTGGTTTTGCCATGACAAGAACAGCATGGATTATTTTCATTGGTGTATATATCGCAGTAGCTTCTTTGATTCCTGTATGGATCATGCTCCAGCCACGCGACTACCTTTCATCATTCCTTTTGTATGCAATGATGCTCGTTGCAGTAGTTGGTATCATCATTTCAACTGGAAACAAAGACCTTAACTTTGCACTTCCTGCATTCAACTCAGCTATGGCTCCAAAAATGTTCCCTGCATTGTTCATCACAGTTGCATGTGGTGCATGTTCTGGATTCCATTCATTGATTTCTACTGGTACTTCTTCTAAACAGCTCGACAACGAAAAGAATGCTAAAGCTATCGGTTACGGTTCAATGCTCATTGAATCTGCTCTCGGTATCATTTCTTTGATCGCTGTAGGTATGGTTGCTTCTGACTTCCTTTCACAGAACGAAGCTGGAATCTGGGCATTCAAAGGAAGCCCTGCAAAAGCATTCGGTTCTGGTATCGCAATCATGTTCGGTAAACCAGGAACAGCAATCAACAGCACAATTAACGCTCTTTTGACACTTGCTGTTTCAGTATTTGCTTTGACATCACTTGATACAGGTACTCGCTTGAGCCGTTTCATGTTCTCTGAATTGTTCCTCAAAGACAATGAAGAATCATGGAAAGATGCATCTGGTGTAAGAAAAGTTCTTGCTCATCCACTCTTCGGAACAACATTGATGGTTGTAATCGGTTGTGTACTTGGCGGACTTTCACTTACTCAGATCTGGGGTCTCTTTGGTGCTGCTAACCAGTTGCTTGCTGGTATCGCACTTATGGCAGTTGCTGCATGGCTCGGTCAGGCTGGAAAGAACAACAAGATGTTCTACGTTCCAATGATTTTCATGCTTGCTGCAACATTGACATTCCTTGTTCAGAAGATCATCGCTATCTTTAAGATTATTACTGCAAACAAAGCAATGTGGGGCGACTGGTTCCAGCTCGTATTCGCAGCTGCAATGTTCGTACTTGCAATCTTCCTCGTTGTTGAAGGTTTTCAGACTTTCGCAAAACAGAAGAAGAAATAATTAGACATTTCTGATTAAAGGCCTGGAGTAAAATCCAGGCTTTTTTTATGAGGATGCTTTCTCAATTATGTTGCAGAGAATAGGGTAATCGATTGATGCCTGTTCTTCGGATATTGTCTGAAGGTAATCGTATTCTTCGTGAAAGAGTTTGTCCTTTCCCGGAACCGGCATGTAGTTTACTTTGTTCTGAGTGTAGTAATGTTCGATGCATCCTGTAGGCAAAATGTAAACTCTCGAAGCTTCTGCTGCCGCAAGAATTACGCTCAAAAGATTTTTAATCTTTATAATTATTTCTTTGTCATCGTTTAGGACAAACTTTGTAATGTAATCACCGACATTAACGACACCCTGAAGCAATACAGTTTTATATGTATCAAGATGTTCGACATCTTCGCGTTCCATTTTAAACTTTTCAAGGCACACTTTTAATTCATTTAATTCGTGAGGCAAAACCATTTCGACTGCTGTAATTTTTTCACCGAGTTCGAGAAGATATTTTTCGAGTCTGTTTAAAAGACGGTAGAAAGTTACGTGTTCAGAATGTGAAAGTACAGAAGAGAAGAACGGTTCCTGTTTTTCGTGCTGTCTGTCTATCCATTCCTGCACGCGTTCATCTTTGCAGATTCCTTCGCGAAGCTTTCCGCAGAAAAGAGAATCTAGGTCTGTTATAATTCTGGCATTTGTTCCGAGAAGATAGCAGACTTTGAAGAATACGCCGAGTTCATCTTTTCCACCGACATCAATAATGCCTGTTCCGACTGATTTTATTTTTGAATCGAGTTTTGTTACGAGTGAAGAGAATATTGCCTGGTCAGTGTAGCCTTCGACAAATATCTGGTTGTCAGAAAAGAAGAACTGCTTATGATATGTGTTGAAGCGAGGTAAAAATCTTTTGAAAAGAGAGTAGTCGTTTTCAGAAAGTTCGTCGATGCTTGTCGGAGCTTTGTTTATGTGACATACGACTACACCGATGAGTTCTTCGGGAGTTTTCAAATCGATGAAGAAAGGCGAGTGAGAAATAATGAAGAACATTTTGTTCGGATTGTTTTCTGCATTCTTTCTGATTTCGTTCATGAAAAAGTTCTGAAACTGCGGATGGAGGTGAAGTTCAGGTTCGTCAATCATGAGGCATGAGGCTTCGTCTTCTTCTGAATAGAGCATTGCAAGAAGTGCGATTATTTTTTTAAGTCCGTGACATTCTTTTTTTGTGATGGAATATTCAAGGCCCTGTGATTTGTCCATTGCAATCGGAGTTACTGTATTGTCTGCTGCTTTTTCAAATCTGATTGTTTTTGAGAACATGCTTGAAAGTACGTTTTCGATTTTGGCAGCGAGAGTCGGGTTTTCTGAGAGAAGGTAATAGATTTCGTTGTCGTCTGCAAGATCTGTATTGAAAATGCGCACAGAATATCCTGCATCTGCAAACTGCTCGGCAAGACTCTGAGAAATCAAAGTTTTACCGCTGCCGTTTGGACCGACAATCAAATTAATCTGAGACCAGTTTTCTTTTTTGAATACAGCCTTTCCCCAGAGAAATGGCAGCTTAATCTTTACAGGAACGTTAATCATGACTCTCTCGATTCCTTTTATTTTGTTTTCATCAGAATGCGCATTGCAAAATCATAGAGCCATGTCGGAAAGTACTTGTGTCCGTTAACATAAAGAGACGCAAAAGTTCCAGTTCTGTATCTTGCTTTTGGATGAGATGAATATGCAGCCTTGATAATTGCCTTTGCAATTACCACAGGTTTTGCAATTTTTGTATTTGTCGAAACATAATATTTTTCGTAGTATTCTGCGACTTTGTTTGCATTGTAACTATAATCTTCTATCACAGAATTTTTTCTGATGTTCTTTGCAGTGATTACGCCCCAGTCAGTTCTGGTAAGTCCTGGTTCAATAATTGAAACTTTGATCCCGTATGGCCTTGTTTCCATTCTGAGGGAATCGCTCAGAGCTTCGACGCACCATTTTGAAGCATGATACCATCCGAGAAATGGAGAAGAAAACTGTCCGCCGATTGAAGAAACATTTATAATTCTTCCTGACTTCTGTTTTCGCATATAAGGCAGGACAGCCTTTGTCATTTCTGTGAGACCGAAAACATTTACATCAAACTGTTTTTTTGCTTCTTCAAGTGGAACTTCTTCGACCGAACCTCCAAGTCCGAAGCCTGCATTGTTTACGAGTACGTCAATCTTCTTTTCTTTTTTGATGACTTCTTTTACGCATTTTGCAATCGATTTGATGTCAGTTACATCACAAAAGAGGCCATGTCCGCCGCTATCTTCAATCGGTTTTAAAAGTTCCACGCGGCGTGCAGCACCATAAACGACTGCACCCTTTTTCAAAAACTCGAGGGCAGTGTCCAGTCCGATTCCACTTGACGCACCGGTAATCAATATAACTAAAGGTTTCTTTTCCATAACAAAAATTATAGCATAATCTGACGACTATCGATATAATTTAATAAATTAATTATGGACACTTTACATAAAAACAAAGTTGTCTTTTCTTCATATAAACCGGAGTTTATTTATGATCACAATTCCTGCAATTAAATGGATTGTTCTTGCACTTGCAGTTCTGATGTACCTTTTTGTCATTATTTTTCAGGAGAAGAAAGTTGTTTTTACGACAGCTGCTGCTGTAATAATTTTCGTTCTTGCAATTTTGACATTCTGTACTTCAAATGAAGTATTTCCTCGACACCAGAATCAGGCAATGCTTATTCAATATGTTTTATTTAATTTGATTAACTGGAACGTCTTAATGATTTACGTCGGTTCGATGATAATTGCAGCTCTCTTTATTTATTCAAAAGTTCCGGCTCGAATTGCAGACGGACTTGTTGCAGTTTCTCCAAGCACAGGAATCGCTGTAATTTTAATTCTTGCGATGACAGGAATCATTTCAATCTTCGTTGAAAACGTTGCAACAGTTTTAGTAATGGCTCCGATTGCACTTTCACTTTCAAAAAAAATAAAGTTAAATCCTGTTCCGTTTTTAATTGGACTTGCAGTTATGTCAAATCTCGAAGGAACAGCAACTCTTGTTGGTGACCCTCCGAGCATGATTTTTGCAAGCTATGCAGGATACAACTTCAATGACTTCTTCTTCAAATTTGGAAAGCCTTCGATTTTCTTTATCGTTCAGACAGGGCTTGTTGCAGGATGTATTTTCTTCTATTGCATTTTTGGCCGCGTAAAAGAAAAAGCTCCGGTTGAAAAGGGCAACGTTATCTCGTATTTTCCATTCATTCTTCTTTTAACAATGATTTTCGGACTTGCCGCAATTTCATTTTTCTCGACAGAACTCGGATACAGCTCAGGACTTTTTGTTCTCGCACTTGGAATCATCGGACTTTTCTGGTACAGATTTTCACAGAAGAAAACACGCGCCGAAGTCTGGACTCTCGTAAAAGAACTCGACTGGGAAACAATCTTTTTCTTAATCGGAATCTTTGTCGTAGTAGGTGCAATCAGCGATATAGGACTTCTCGATGACTTTGCCGCTTTCCTCGGAAAAGTAACAAACGGTTCAAAAATCGCCGGATTCATTTTAATCCTTTTGTTTTCAGTATTAATTTCAGGCTTTGTCGACAACGTTCCATACATAATCGTAATGCTCCCAGTAGCCGGAACTCTCGCCACAAACCTAGGAATCGCCAAAGAACTCTACATGTTCGCCTTACTCATCGGCTCATGCCTCGGCGGCAACCTGACCCCCTTCGGCGCCAGCGCCAATGTAGTAGCCATGGGAATTTTGAAAAAAGAAGACCACCCTGTAAACTTTTCCGGATTTTTGAAAATCGGCGCACCTTTCACATTGATAACAACTGGTGCAGCTGCATTAATCTTGTGGCTGATCTGGGCATAATATTACGAGAATAAACTCTCACAAACATTCAGAAGCCTAATATTAAAATACTATCAGTCAGTCAGAGTCAGGCAAAACCGCTAGCTGGCGTCGCTACACGCTGAGTTCGGAGTAGAAACTATCATTCCGAACTCAGAGTGTTTTTGCCTGTCTCTGCCTTCCTTACCGTATTTTTATTTTAGGCTTCTGAATGTTTGTGAGCATCTATTCCTATATACTAGTGCCTGCGAAATTCCACTTCCATAATGCCATTTTTTTGGGTATAATGGAAAAATAATGTTTACACTTCGCTTTGCTTTTAAGAACATCATTTCAAGAAAGAGTTCGCTTGTAATTATTTTATTTATCGCTTTCTCAATTGCATTACTTGTTGTTGCAAATGCAGTATTCGACGGAACCGGAAACGGAATCGAAAAGACATTTTCAACTAATTTTACCGGTGATGTTGTCGTAAGACCAAAAACAGATTTTCCAATGTCCCTTTTCGGAGACGAAACTCCTGTTACAGGAAAACTTTCTGAACTTCCTAGAATTACACCTTATACACAGGTTCTTTCTTTATTGAAAACTCACAATGAAATTGAAGATACAACTTCACAGCTTACTGGTCGTGCAATTTTAAAAGTTAATGATTCCAATAAAGCAGTGATGCTCTTTGGAGTTGAAGGAAAAGACTATCTTAAAATGATGACTGGAATCAAAGTTCTTGAAGGAACTCCTTACGGTGTTGGTGAAAAAGGTATTATGATTTCCACTTCAGTAAGATCAAAAATATTGGAAGACACGGGCGTAGAACTTAAACCTGGTGATGAACTACAGCTTATTTCATCAAATGGAACTTCATATACAATCCGCAGTGCAACAGTTTGTGTAATTTATGAATACGAAGTTAAGAATGAACTTCAGGATAATATTGTTCTTGTTGATCCTGATACTCTTCGTTCACTTCTCGGAATTGAATCACTTACTTCAGAACCGATTCATATTGATGAAAATCAGACTAATTTGATTGATTCTGATGATTTTGATACTATTTTTGATGATATGTTTGGTGAGACAGATTCTGCCGATGAAGAAACAGCATTTGCAGGTAGTGAATCTTCTTCAGATAATTCAGATTTTGAAGAAGACAGTTCTGTATCAGAAACTGATATAGATATTTCATCTCTTCTTGATGAAAACGAATCTGCTCAGACAACATGGAATTACATAATTTGTAAAGTTTCTGACAGCAATAAGTCTGATAAAATCGTAAAGAAGTTAAACAAAGAATTTAAAAAGCGTGAGTGGAATGTTTTTGCTTCGTCCTGGCGTGCAGCTGCTGGAATGAGTGCGCAGTATATTTACTGGATGAGATTGATTTTTAATATCGGTCTTATTCTTTTGATTGGAACTGGTTTTATTGTTGTTAACAATACTTTAATTATTGCGGCAATTGACAGAACAAAAGAAACTGGTGCCCTTCGTGCAATCGGAGCAGACAGAAACTTTATTGCCGTTGAATATCTTTTTGAAACACTCATGCTTACAATCACAGCAGGAATTCTCGGATGTATTCTCGGATGCATCGGTAACAGCATTCTTGTTCATGCAAATATTACTTTTAATAATTCGTATTTGATTCAGCTTTTTGGTGGAACTGTATTGCGTACAAAAGTTACATTGCAGAACATCACTTCAGGAATGATTCTTTCACTTTTGCTTGCTGTCATAGGATGGCTTTATCCTGTTCACATTGCACTTGATACAAGTCCTGTAGAAGCTATGGCACATATCTAGACGGAGTTTTAAGATGTTTTATTTTAACATTGCATTAAAATCTATACTTAACAGACATCAGCAATATAAATCTCTTTTCGCTGTAACTGCAGTTGGAATCTGCATCATGCTTTCAGCACTTATGATTACTGACGGTATGATTAAATCAATGAATGAAAAAGCAAGACAGTATTACGGCGGTGACGTTCAGTTTATAGGTGGATCTTCACTCAATAAATCTCTTGAACAGGCAGATAAAGAAGCAGCAGAAATTAAAAAATGTCTCGGAAAAGAAGATGCAATCGTAATCGAAAGGTACAATCATGACGCAGAAGATGAAAACTATTACTTTGAAGGAACTTCTGTAATGCAGCGTTCGATTATCGGTGTTAACTTTGAAAATGAAAAAGAACTTTTTTCAAAGTTTTCATTTGTAGAAGGGTCATACGAAAGGGGAGAATACGAAGACACAGTTCTCCTTTCAGAACCTATTGCAAAAAAGCTTGGATGTCATGTTGGTGATTCAATTACTTACTATTGTCCTACTGATAGAGGTATTAATACAGTTCCACTTGTTTTGACAGGTATATTTCAGGATGCAAGTGTATTTGGAATGTATACTTCATATGTCAACTACAATACCCTCATAAAAACACTTGAATATGAACCAATTGTAGACAGAGTCAGTGTATATTATTTAAACGGAGAACCTTCAGAAAGGGAACTTAAAAGATTATATTCAAAATTATCAGAAAACTTTTTGATGTATCCTTATGGAATAAGCAAAAAAGATTTCTATGCTGACTTTAAATATGAAAGAGATAAATCTATTGATAAATGGTGTCTTATTCGTCTTTCACAGAACGTAACTGATCTTAAACTTCTTGTAAGTGCACTTCAGTTGATTGTTGCTGCAATCGTATTGCTGTTGATGATTATTATTTCAGTTGGAATTTCGAGTACGTACAGAGTCATTGTAATTAAGCGAAATATCGAAAGCGGTACTTTGCGTGCCATTGGAATGAGACCGTCTGGAATAATGAAGATGTTTGTTGCAGAAGCATTTCTTTTGCTTGTTACCGGGGCTTTGACAGGATTTATCGTTTCATTTATTATTGTAAAAATAATCTCGGGTTTTAACTTGTCATTTGTATCGGGTTTTGACCTCTTTTTAACTGGTGGCTGTCTTAATCCATATGTAAACGGATTAAAGATAATCGGACTTGTAACTGTAATCATTGTAACAACCCTTGCTTCAGTGTTGTTTACTTTACGTAAGCTTGTTCATGTAAGCCCGGTTAGTGCCATGGCTACGACAACTTAAGATCTTAACCTAAAGGA
>JAGHSB010000025.1 GCA_018066075.1 Candidatus Treponema scatequi | reverse complement strand
ATATAAATAATACTAAAACTACCTTTTTCATTTTCAATTCCTTAATTCTTTTTAATTGACGCTTTTCTTTGTTTTTAAATACTCTTTTACTTTCGGGTAAATCGATAAATCAGAATCAACAAAATTGTCTTTCGGAATGTCATCGATGTCGACCCATTTATAATCCGTGTGTTCTGTAAGTTTATATTTTTCAGTCATTCCGTCGTGCGGAACTTTGATTAAATAAACTTCAAGCGAACTTTCTTTTTCATTGTGAACAAAATGTCCCGTCGTAATCTTTTCCAAAACAGAAACTTTGATTCCGAACTCTTCTGACATTTCACGTTTAATTGCCTGTTCTTCAGTCTCACCCTCGTCTACTTTTCCGCCCGGAAATTCAAAACGGCTTCCCATCTGACCTGTCGGGTTTCTGTGAGCAATTAAAACTTTATCATTTAATAAAGCGATGCAGGCAACTGATTTTTTCATAATTCTAGAATACAATAAATCCCGGAATGATGAAGTGAATTATGGCTGCAATGATACATGCAAAACCGATGTATTTTTTATTGTTAAAGAAAACTGTTTCAACAAAATCAGGAAGGTCATGGTCTGCAAATGATTTGGAATAGTAATCAAGTAAAATTGTTGCGCCTCCTGCAAGTCCTAAAATTGAAGGCAAAAGATCTCCGATAATCGGAATTGATTTTCCTGTTTTTGAATATGAAAAGAACAAAGTAATGAAACTGATTAAAGCACAGAGAGCGCCAGTTACAAGACCGAAAGTTTCGTTAGTAAAAATGGAATCGTTTTCCAGAGCACCTTTAACGCTTTTCTGTTTCTTGTCGTCTGCATCAAGGTCTGATAAATCAAGTTCTGTTGAACTGTCTGTCGAAATCAAAATGATTCCTGCGAGAATATTCAATAAAACCAACAGGAAATAAAACTGAACCATACTTTCTCTATTCTCCTTTTTTACTGCACTTTTTTATTTACGTTTACAGTAATCTCATTACTTTCACTTCCAACTGTAATGAATGCTGATACTTTTATTATATCATAATCTTTTGTACTTGTCCTGAAAAACTGCTGGCTGTCGTAAACTTTTCCAGTCACTTCTTCTTCAAAAGGAACTTTTGCATCTGCGTCCGTAATTCCACAGAAACTGATCTTTACTTCTTTCTCAAGTTTTTCAAGTGGAATTTCTTCTGACGATTTCTCTTTTTTAAGCTGTTGTCGAGTTTTTGCCACCGGATGAATCTTTACACTTGCGAAAACAGTTTCGTCATATGAGAATGACTGGAGTTCACATTCATAGCCGTCGAGAACAGTAATATTTCCGTTGTTTGAAAGATTATTCTTTATGAAGACGATTGCAGCAAGCATAATCATAATGATGAAAATGCATCTGTTTGATTTTTTTGCAACTAAAACTCTGAAAAGACCTTTTTCAAATTTGCAGGCTTTACCGGCATAGTAATCCTGAACAAGCTGCGGAGCGTTTCTGATTCTCTCGTCATGAATTGAACTTTCATACTTTTCTGAGTCATCAGGATTTTTCAAAGAAGGATCATCAATTTCCTTCATGTTGTCACCAAAGGCCATTAAACAAAACTCCGCGCTTTATTAAATTCCACTTAACAATTATGACTTTAAAAGTGCATCAATCAAATTATCAGTGCGCCACCAAACGACATCAACTTTTTCTTTCTGTGCAAGAAGTGCGCTGATGATTCCCTCTTTTGAAAGGAAGAAGCTCTGATATACAACTTTGTCGTTGTCAAAATCAAGAAGTCGTTTGATTACTCTGTTGCTTGACGGATCAACAATCTGAACTACATAACCGTTTTCAGTTGTGAGAGTAAAGAAAAGCCAGTTGTTTGAAGAAACTCCAAGAAAGTCGTAAGGATTTTTGAAAATCTTTTTGCTGAATCCTTCTGTGACTACTTCTTCGTAAGGCGGAACCATGAGAGGTCTCGAATATTTTCCTGTGATTGCGTCGAGCGGATAGATGTAAGTGGAATTGTATTCGATGCCTGACTGAACTTTGCTTGTTTCATCGATGGTTGTGTTGTAGTAGTCGATTTTTACAAAGAGCTTGTAATCCTTGCTGTCAGGGATTATGTTTTCAACTTTTTTGAAAGTGAAATTTTCTCCTGCTTCTTCGAGAGGATTGGGTGCTTCATTTGCATTGATCAAAATGTTATGAAGAGGATAACCTGCTTCTGAGAACCAGAATACTTCGATTCCTTCCGGGACGATGCAGATTACTACGAGTTCGTTGTTTGAATTGACATAAATGTTTTTGATGAACGGGAACGGTGTTCCGCCAGGTCCCTGCTGTCCGATGTGCCCGATACAGCCGTTTGCATCAAAACGCAGAACGATCTGACGCAATGTTCTATTGTTGTCAGTTTCAAACTGCTGTTCCGGGTAAAGTTCAACGACATAAATCATCTGCTTTGAATCGACAGAAATATATGATGGATTATTTAAAGGATAGTCGATGATATTTTTTGTGCTGACTTCCTGAGCTTTAAGCTGGTTTCCGACAGCATTGATGTTTGATGAGTTGAAAAGCGGTGACGGGTTTTTCTGACTGTTGTAATAGAGAGTCAAAAGGTCGCCGTAAGAGTTCATCTCGAGGATTTTCTTTGATTCTCCGTTTGAAATGTAAAAGAAACCGTTCTGCATTGCAATCTGAGTGTTGATAAAATTGCCTGTTTCGGCAAGGTCAAAGAGATTGAGCTGATTTTCAAAGCTTCCATATTTGAGCGAAAAGAGGTTTTCGCGTTTAATCGACGGAACAACGCCGTTTCTGCGGCAGCCGGTCGTGAAAATTCCACATAAAACTAAAAAAATACTGCAAAATACAACTGCTTTTTTCATAACATTAATAGAATAAAGATATGCTA